>CAZLJI010000408.1:0-2980 GCA_964559565.1 uncultured Ignavibacteriaceae bacterium
CATAACATAAAAAGACCACCGATTAAGGTGGTCTTTAAATTAGTAGTCTTTTACTGGAATTATTTCATCAGAATCATTTTCCTGGTTTGAACGAAATTACCCGCTTCAAGTTTATAGAAATAAACACCGCTTGAAAGCGTTGATGCATTAAAGCTAACTTCGTAGTTACCAGCATTCTTTTCTTCATTTATAAGCGTAACGATTTCTTTTCCTAGAACATTATATATCTTAAGTGATACAAATGAATTTTCAGGTATTCTGAATTGAATTGAAGTACTAGGATTAAATGGATTAGGATAATTTTGTTCCAGGCTAAATACTTCTGGCAAGCTGTTGGAACCATCGTTTACATCTGTCGGTACCCAACTGAAATTATCAAAGTAAACATTAATATAATTTCCTCCGACAAAAGCAAATACCGGTGTGCTTCCGTCAATATCGGCCACTTCGGGTTTTTGTATGCCGGTTACATCATTAGAAGTATCAGATACTTGTACACTTGTCGACCAATTTGTTCCATCATAGGCTTTATATCTTATTGTACGTGGCGGAAAATTTGCATTTTCCGATTGTTCGAAGACTCCAGGAAATACCTTGTTACCGTTTACTTTTCTTGAATATAGTGCTGGCCACTTGGCTTCAAGTGTCGACACCCAGACAGCCATCGTTCCCCAAGCTCCGCCGCTAGGTCGCATAACCTGGTAGATATCAAAAGTTGTTCCGCTTTGTTTTTCGAAAAGTACAGCCACAATATTATTAGGTGCTGCATCTCTTGATGCAATCACTTGACCGTGTCGAGTCGTGTCAGTTGAACCAGTTGCTAAAGTTGTTGAGGTACCCCAGGAAGAAGGATCAGCAGTATTCGTATTTTCAAATACATATAGATTACCGCTGTTTAATCCATTAAAAGTTGCATAAGTAGCTCCACTAACCCCATAGCAAAGATCAAGATCCCTTCCTACTAAACCAAGAGATACTGCATCCTGCCAGACAGTTCCGTTGCTGCTCGGTTCTGAGCGAATAGACTTAATTACATTACTACTATCATACAGACAGATTGCTCGATAATTAGATGATGGATAATTTCGGTCTACAGCAAACTGAGTTACGGGTCCACCGCCGGAAGCTCCTACCATAGTATAATAACTAAATGAAGGAGAAGAAATATCTGTTCTACCAACTCTTAACCAACCGCTATCGAAGAGATAGAAGAGTAGTAAATATGAATCTCCTGAGGATCCTGGAAATCCGTCAAGAAGCATTAGCTCAACCTGTTTAAAACTATTTACTGAAGCAAAAACATCTCGACTCCACTCAGTCCAGTTTTCTCCGCCATCAACAGACTTAAAAATGTAAACAGAATCTCTTGTGGCTGCACCATCATACCGTCCAACAACTGCAATATAGATATCTCCATTACGGGCTATATCCATACTGATGTCAGTAGCTCTGCCATTGAAGATGATTTTGTCATCACCCCAAAGCGGATTCTCTTGAATGAGAGGCTCTTCCAGCAAATTTTGAAATGTTTCACCATTGTCATTTCTATGAGTTCCAACCGGCGCGCCATCTGCTGTAATATCAGGCGTTCCGTCGCTTACAGTTCTGTAAAGTTTTGCAACTTCGGGATTTACCTGCTGCCAGGCTTGAATTAATTGATTTCTTAACTGGTAGTATGAATTCCAGTCCTCATTATTTTCAGCTAGCTGGATCTGATGTAAAAGTGATTGTATACTTTCTGGAACTACCGTAGTCTTATGGCCAGCAACCATATCAGAACTTTGTGCCTGTATAAGCTGGGCAGATGCAAAAAATGAAAAGAAAGTGAAAACAATAATAATTTGTTTCATCTATGACCTCCTTATAGGTTGTGAATGAATTATTAGATTAGTTGTTTAGTAAAGAATAAAAAAATTTCTCTAGTTCTTGTGTGACGATAAAGCCTTCATGATTATGTATTTGTTTAATCAGCTATTTTACTCTCAAATTTACTCTGGCCAAAAATTGCAAAAATAATTTTCAATTTAAAATTATTTTTATTTTTGTTTGAATTAAAAACTCTAATCAAAAGTGATGAAAGCTACTTACTGATTGAATTTTTCAACTCAAATAGACTTGAAAACAATGACAATTAAATCAAAAAAAACTACATTCCCTTTTCGGCGGAAAGTAATTTGTCTTTTACAAATTATCCTTGTTTGATATGGTCTTCTGTAACATATACTATGCCATCTTCATTATGAGGCTTACCATAAACTGAATGAACCGATTTTAGCCCACCAAACCATCTTCGGTTATCTGTTATGTAGACGAGATCGCCGATATTGGCTTTCATTTTTGCCATATCTGCCGTAGAAAAGTTTACAATTTAGCTAATAAGAATTAACGAAGAGCGACGAATAATTTTTTAATGAAGAAGATTGCGACCTATATTTCAAACAATTCAATGTAGTGGTAGTGTACAAAGTTTCGATAATTGTCAATTAACTACATTTCTTTTTCAGCGTAGAGAATCTTATCCTCCTGAAAGAGCGCAGAGAGTTTATGTTCTTTACTGATAAGAACAATTCCAGGGTCATCGTGTGGTTCACCAACACGAGTGTGGACTGATTTAAGTCCACCAAGGTATTTGCGTGCATCACAGAGGTAAACTATATCACCAATTTCAGCTGACATCTTTTTCATATCCTCACTCGAGAGATTGATTACATCTTCATCATCTTTCCGTTCTCTCCACATCACATGAACTATTTTTCCTTCTTTATCATTTATTTTACTGCCTTTAAACCTTTCCTTAGCTTTTTTTACAGACCAAACGGTGAGTCCTTCAAGATGTACTGAAGGATCGAATTTGATATAATATGCCGCTGAAATAGAAACAAAAATTGTTAACAAAATTGTCAAAGTCATCAAAACACTAAGTGGTCCAATGTTAAACCAAACCAATAATAGAGATAAGACTATCATTACAATCATAGTG
>CAZLJI010000409.1:0-2977 GCA_964559565.1 uncultured Ignavibacteriaceae bacterium
CATTCTACTCTATCTTTAATATCGGAGGTGAAGTTAATCTTTGAATTCCCTTCCTGGTTATTTCGTAATGTCTTACAGAACCTCTTTTCCCTTCAAAGTTTAGAAGCTCATTATCTAACCTTAAAAGTATTACTCCTGAATTTCCAAGTGTAAATTTAAAATTATCTACTGCATGTACTGTTTTTGAGTTTTTGGGATAAAGAAGAAAATCTTCTTTCTTTATATTATCAGAAATAATCATAACCCATGCTGAATCTAGAGAATCGGCATTAACAAACTGTAGAGTTAGGGTATCAGAGTTTATTGTTACTGACGGTGTTTCATCGGGTTCTTCTTTTGTCTGATATCGATCCAGTGTTTCCTCTAAAACTTTTTCGTATGGTATTTCCTCTACAACGATCGTTGAACTTCTATTCATCATAGCAAAATATACTAAAACACCAGCCAGAATTATTCCGGCTGCATAAATTAATAACATTAGTTTTTTTTGCATTCCATCAGGTTTAGCCGGCGCCTTTGAGGTAAGATTGCTTCCATCAAAGATAGGTATTGGTTTTTCTTTTTCTACCTCCGGCTCAGATTGGCTTATCTCAATCTTTTGTTCAAGCAGGGACTTTGGTTCATCATCTTCAATTACTTTTCCTGCTAGTACATCCTCATATTTTTTTATAGTTTCCTGCTCATCAAGGTCAATGGCTTTAGCATATTGCTTGAGGAAAGCTTTCACATAAAGATCGGGCAGAAAACCAAAATTTCCGTTATCAATGGCTTCAAGGAATTTAAAATCAATTCGAGTTTTGGCTGCTATTTGCTGGAGTGATACTCCTTTTTTCAGCCTCGCTTTTCTTAATTGTTCGGCAAACCTATCAAGCATTTAAAATAAATATTTAAGTTTTCTAATAAAAAATATTTAAGAAACTCGCACAAGCCTTGCCGCAAAAGCGCCATCTGTCTTGTGAATATGCGGTAAAGTCTGAATACATCCGTGTTCATCGATCAACTCTTCAGGGAACCTTTCCTGTGCATTTTCAAATCTAAAGTTCGGATTTTCAGCCAAAAACTTTTTCACTATTTCAAAATTTTCTTCCGGCTCAATTGAGCATGTACTGTAAACAACAACTCCTCCTACCTTCACCAATGAAGCTGCTTTGTTGAGTAATTTTAATTGAACAGTATTCAGATTTCGTATATCGAATAAATCTTTTTTCCATTTTATATCAGGTTTCTTAGAAAGCGTTCCCGTACCCGAACAAGGCGCATCAACAAGCACTCTATCAAAAGGTAAACTCTTATATTCTAGAGCATCGGCTTCTACAATTCTTACGCAATCAACGCTAAGTCTCACCATATTTTTTTGTAATAATTTAAGACGACTTTCAAAACGATCAACGGCAACCACTTCTCCTCTTGAATGCATCAGTGCTGCAATGTATGCGGTTTTTCCACCTGGAGCTGCACACATATCAAGTACGCGATGTCCTTCCTGAACATCAAGAAGTCTGCAGGCAAGTCCCGCACTTTCATCCTGAATGTTAAAATATCCTTTTGTATAAAGATCCCATGCCGTAATGTTAGTGAGATTCTGCAACTTAAAAAATTCAGGAAGATACGCACCTTGTCTGAATTTCAAATTTACATTTTCAAGCAGAGTTCTAAACTCTTCAGGTTTAGTCTTTAAAGCATTTATTCTTAAAGTTAAATATGGTTTTTCATTATTTGCGGATAAAAGTTTTTCGGTATTTTCTCTTCCGAATCTAGCAAGATACCTTTTAACCATCCACGAGGGATGCGAATAATATGCGGAAAGGTAACCGAGCAAATCCTCGGCAGGATCAGGATAACGGATTGCATTTTTGCTGCGGATAATATTTCTCAGTACTGCATTAACCAGATCAGCAGGCTTTTGTCCCTGAAGTTTTTTTACGAATTCAACGACTTCATTTACAGCGGCGTAATCTGGCACTCTGTCTAAAAAGAGAACCTGGTACAGTGCAACACGAAGTGCATTTTTTAAATTTGGAATAGCTTTTGAAAAAGTCCCTTTGTAAAAACCATTTAGGATCCAATCAAGCCTACCCTGCCACCTTACAACTCCGTGAACAATTTCGTACAGCAAAGCTTTATCCGGTCCACTCATTTCCATGCTTTTCATTTCGTTGTCGAGCATTCTCTCAAGGTAAGCATCGGTTCTATCTATTCTGTTAAGTATTTTTATTGCCAGCCCGCGAACACCCTGGTATAAGTCTACAATACTATGCGATTCTATTTTTACGGTTGTATTATTCGTTTCCTGATCCACTAATAACCTCTTTTACTTCTGTCTTCTCTTGTTAAATTAAATATAGTTTCAAAAAGTGCTTCATTCTCTTTACTAAAAGTTTTCTCTCTTCTTGCAAATACTGCTGTAGCGGTCTCAACTGCCTTTACGAGTTTATACTCTTTCATTGATTCGCTTCCTCCCCAACCAAATGAAGCAATGTATTTTGGAGGGAAGCCTGCACCATAGACATTGCTTGAAAATCCAACAACAGTTCCAGTATTAAACATTGTATTGATTGCTGTCTTTGAATGATCACCCATCATCAATCCGACAAACTGTTTTCCCGAATCAATGTGTCTACCGTTTACCTGAACTTTTATAGTTCCATAATTATTTTGAAGATCGCTGTTGTTTGTATCAGCACCGAGGTTTATCCAACTTCCGAGATATGAATGTCCAAGAAATCCTGAATGCTGCTTGTTAGTATATGGATGAATTATTGTATCCTCTACTTCTCCACCAATTTTACACACTTTACCGATACTCACATTCGGATAGATAGTTGCACAGCTTTTTATTTTAGATGAATCACCAATGTAAAAAGGTCCTTGAATAACTGCATTCGGAAATATTGTTGCGTTTTTTTCAATGAATATCGGTCCGGTTGAAGCATCGAGAACAACACCTGGTCTTATTTCAACATCTTTCCCGATAAAA
>CAZLJI010000410.1:0-2974 GCA_964559565.1 uncultured Ignavibacteriaceae bacterium
ATACGTAACAGGTAAAAGTGAAGCTGATAGTAATTCAGTATCCGGTTAGGATTATTTGACTATTAAATATAATTCAGCAGGAATAGAACAATGGATTGCGCGCTATAACGGCACAGGTGATTCCGATGATGAAGCAAAAGCTATTGCGCTTGATATTCAGGGCAATGTTTATATCACAGGAAAAAGCGATGGTGTATTTCCTACGGGTGCTGATTTTCTAACTATTAAGTACAATCCGGATGGTGACACCTTATGGATTAGACGATATAATGGACCCGGAAATGGTTCAGATGTAGCTGAATGCATTGCCGTTGACACATCAGGAAATGTTTATGTAAGTGGATACGGTTATTATAGTGATACTTATAAAGACTATTTAACAGTTAAATACAATACAGATGGTGATCAAATCTGGGTTGCTCATTTTGCAGGAACCGGTGGTAATGAAGATGCAATTACATCGATGGCTATTGATGGAGAAAATAATCTATATGTAACTGGTTTCAATTTTAATTCAGGTACAGAGGAAGACTATTTGACGATCAAATATGTTCAATCAACATCTGGTACAAAAGAAAATGATCTGGAAATTCCACAAAGCTTTATTCTTTACCAGAATCACCCCAATCCCTTCAACCCGTACACGATAATCAGTTATCAGTTAACGGTAAGTAGTGATATAACTCTGAAAGTTTATGATTTGCTGGGAAGAGAAGTGGCAACACTTGTTGATGAATACAAACCGAGAGGAAAATATGAAATTGAATTCTCAGCATCAGCATTACCGAGCGGAGTGTACTTCTATCAGCTAAAAGCTAGCAATTATATCGAAACAAAAAAAATGTCATTGCTCAAATAAAAAATAACCTGACTATCTATCCATCTCCTTGACAAGAAGAGGGACAAAGGGAGAGGTAAAACTAAAATGCGAGAATAAAATGCAGAGAAATAAAAACTGTATATAGCTAAACCTTCAAGGTAATTATATCAAAATCGATGAAATACCTTGAGGGTTTGGGCATTTTAAAATATAAAATGATATCGAGTGCTCAATCGCGCTGTAATTTTTCACGACTGAACACCCTGATAATTTATTCACAATTTATTAGGAGGTTCTTATGAAAACACTTAAATGTTTAATCGTCATGATCTCATTCGTGGGATTATTTATTGTTAGCTGTTCCGATGAGCAGCAATCACCACTAACTCCGGTAGATCAAGCTTCACTTGAAAAAGTGATCATTACCAACTATACATTTACACACTATCCAATTGGTCTTACGGGAGAAGGGACTATAAAATTGGTAGGTGGAAATTGGATTCTGAAGGATGTGGGGGTAATTGAACTTGTTACTTCTTCCGACCCTCTTGGAGGCGGAACTATGATTCATTATTTAAGCGCGAGGATGGACGCAGTTACAGGTGAGGGTCCCGTACACGGATCGTTTACACTAACTCCTACAGGAAATTCCGGAGGCGGAGTATGGGAAGGTAATTACACAGGATACAGAAGTAAAATGTCAGGTAGTGATACACTATTTGTTCTTCCACTACAACTTGTGGGACATGGAAGAGGAGGCACTATTGAAGGGTTTCAAATGCAGTGTAATACCACTATAACAGCCTGGGGTACACCACCTGTGGGTTGGTATGGTTCAGGTGAAGGTTTTTATAAATCTCACTAACATTAATGTTATTTCTAACCTTTGGGGGAACCTGTCAAATGCTAAACCCGAAGGTTAAAAAAATAAAAACAAGTAAAGGCGAAATATGAAAATTTTTATAACCGGTGGCACCGGCTTTATTGGTAAACACACAACTGAGTTGCTGTCCAAAACCAATCATCAACTGAAGTTGTTGATTAGGAAATCCAGTAAAGCTTCGTTCCAGAATAAATCCAACATAACCTTGGTTGAAGGTGATTTAACTGATCGGCAATCCTTATTAGTCGGTATGCAAGGATGTGATTCAGTAATTAATATTGCCGGACTCTATACATTCTGGGAACCGGATAAAAAAATATTCAGCAAGGTAAATATCGAAGGAACCCGAAATGTTATGGAATGTGCAATGGAATCAGGCATTAAAAAAGTAGTTCACATTAGCACAGCTGGTGTGTTTGGTAAACCAGCCGAAAGTCCCTTTACAGAGGAAAGTCGGTTTGGTCCTGTTCAATATAGTGAGTACTTCCGGACAAAGTTTGAGGGAGAGCAAATCGCCTGGGATTTACATAAGCAAAAAGGATTACCACTTGTAGTTATTTACCCGGTATGTGTTGTTGGTGAAGGAGATACAAAGGCCAGCGGGAGGTATATACGAGACTTCATCAATCGAAAACTACCTGCAACTGTTTTTAAGAACAGAATCTTCTCGTTCGTATGTGTAAGGGATGTAGCGAAAGCAATTGTAAATGCACTCGAGAAAGAAAACAATATTGGTGAAAAATATTTGGTGGGAAATTATAGATACACCTGGGGAGAGATCAACAAACTTCTAAGTGAAATATCAAGAGTTCCGCTGCCTAAAATAAACTTACCCGAATCACTTACGATGATGAACGCATATCTTTTAACCGGCTTAGCCAACCTGATTAAGAAACCGCCTCTCTGGGGGATGGCTGTTGATCAAATGAAAGTGATGAAGGCAGGATTTAATGTTGATGGTAGTAAAGCAGAAAGAGAGCTTGGAATAAAATATACTCCTATTAGCTTTGCTCTTCAGGAAGCTATTGAGTCATTTGCAAAGTGAAGAAACATTCAAGCTATTTAATGTAGGATAGTAAAACTTATTGAGACTAAAAATATTTTAATTAAAAAGAAGGAAGATATAAAATGAAAAAGTTGTTATTAATAAATATGATTTAGAATCATACAGGAATGAGAGATTGGAAATAACAGGAAGGAAAATTCCAAATATTCCCAAAACAAAATACATCATTGGCAAATTACAGAGACCTTTATTCCGGCGGCAATAC
>CAZLJI010000411.1:0-400 GCA_964559565.1 uncultured Ignavibacteriaceae bacterium
ATGAGCTTTACACAAAGATTGAAAAGCAAATCCTCGAGCAAAAAAAAGATTTATTCTCTATTGAAACTCCAACTATCCCTCCTGCAGCAAATGCAGATGTTCAGAAGTTAATTGAAAAGTGTTCAGCTATTCTTCAATTCAGTCCTAATTCATCCTACGTTGATGATGCTCTTATGATGCTTGGTAAAGCTTTTTACTATCAGAAAAATTATCTTAAATCACAGCAGAAATTTAAAGAGCTGATTGCATCTCAGCCTAATAGTGAATACGTGCTTGAGTCCAGGTTATGGATTGGAAAATGTGATATGAGATTAAGAAATTTTTCAGATGGTCTGGCTGAGCTCAATGAAGTAAGAGTTATTGCTATCGAAGAAGATGAAGAAGAAATTATGGAAGAGGC
>CAZLJI010000411.1:410-2957 GCA_964559565.1 uncultured Ignavibacteriaceae bacterium
TTTTATTCGAAATTGATGATATAGAAATCCACAAAGAAGAAATTATGGAAGAAGCTTACATTGAGGAGGTAGTCTATCGAAAAACTATCGAAGATATTCCTGCTGCAATACTAACCGCTAATGAGTTCCTTGAGATATCAGATAATGATGAGATAAAAGGTGAGTTGTGGTATGAAGTTGGAAATCTGAATATGCAAATTGATGACATTGCGAACGCAGTCATCGCTTATGAAAACGTTTTTGAATATTCACCGGATTATGAGCTGGAGGTTTCCGCAATGTTAAAACTTGGCAGAGCTTTGAGAGAATCGGGTGAACCAGAGGAAGCCCTTTCAATATTTACTGATATGCGCTCCGAAGATAAATACACAGAAAAATATTCTGACATCGAACTTGAAATGGGAATTACACAGTCTGCTCTTGGCAAATATGATGAAGCACTCGAGCTCTTCGTTGTAGTTGATACTACTTACAAAAGCACGCCAAACTCCGGTGCAGCCAAATATGAAATTGGTTCTGTTTATGAGCACGGACTTAAACTCCTTGATAGTGCTGCTGTCTATTATCAAAAAGCTTCTACCACAGCTTTACCAAAGGAATATCTCACTTTCGCAAAAGATAAAAACAGACTTTTCAGCAGATATGTTTTGCTTAAGAAAGATTTGAAAAAGAATGGAAAGGAGTTATTCTATTTACAGAATCCTGACGAGTTTAAAAAGGATTCAGCTCAATATGTCCAGGATTCATTAGCAATTGCAGAAGAGATTTCCAATGTTAAAGAATTGCAGGAAAGCTGGGCCGGGCTTGGAGATTTATTGGCAGGCACTGAGGATACAACAGGATATTATCAGGATTCAGTTAAAGTGGCTGACACACTCATTACGCGGTACATAGATTCTCTTGAGTACATAAACAGAGATACAATTTTTAGTAAAGTCAGAAATCCCCAGCCTCAGGATTCACTTTTAGTTGCACAGTTTGACAGTATGTTCACCAATAAAATTTTTGATCCGAATGCTAAAATGAAGCTTGAGCAGGAAAAACGGGAACGTGAGGCTCTTACAAATCAGTTAGTTGCTTCTTTACCGGATACTCTGAAGTTTAAGAACAACCCGCCCAAGCGACCGAAGATATCAGAGGATTCACTGAAAACCCTGCTTTCAAAAAATCAGCTTGAACTTGGCAATTTATTTCTTTCAGAATTTGACATGCCTGATTCAGCGTACAAATATTATTATAGTAATCTTACAGAATATCCGAACAATGCTTATTATCCTACTTCAATGTTTGCAATGGGCAGTTATTATCTTACGGTAGATAATCAAAAAAGTGCAGATAGTCTATTCAACATTATTTATGATAACTATAAAGATGAAAGTATTGTTAATGCTGCTGCAGCTAAGCTTAACAAGCCCTTTATTGATTTGAATTATGATCCTGCAATGGAAGAATATAAGATGGCTGAAGAATATTTACTTGCAGAAGATTATTATGCCGCAATAGATATATTGAAAGAAATCCCCAAACTGTACCCAAAATCTACAATTGCACCGAAAGCTATTTATGCATCGGGCTGGATTGAAGAAAATAAACTAAATGATTATTCTGCAGCTGCAGAGTCTTATGATACTTTAATTGCAAAATATCCCGCATCAGAATATGTACGGGTTATTGCACCAAAAGTTACCTTCTACAAACAGGAAAAAAGAAAACTGGAGACAGCCATTCAGGATTCGTTAAATGCACTTGCACAATTGGATTCACTTGCTTCAGATACTTCACTAGTGGTGGAAGAGACGATTCCAGTAGCAGATACAGTGCAAGTTGCTGTGTCGGAGGAAGAGCAGACCCCTGTTGAGCAGAAAAATGAAGAAATTTTTGAAGCGAAAAAAACACCTGTAATTAAAGAACCGATTTGGAATCCAAGGAAACGAAGATAGAAGAAAGATTAAAGTAAAAAGGAAAAAGTTTTTCAATGATTGTTTTAATCTTTTGACTTTAATCTTTTATCTTATTTAAAAACTCTTCTTCTCATTTATCTTTATAATTTGAACAATGAACCGTCGACATCTTTTAGAATTGATTGAGGAAGGGGAGAACATTCAATGCGAATTCAAAAGACATTTCACTACACCGGAAAAAATCGCCAGAGAGATGATTGCATTCGCCAATACGAAAGGTGGTTATATGATTTTTGGAGTAGATGATGATGGAGATGTAGTCGGAGTTGATAGTGAAAAATCGGAATCGGAAATGATCAAAGATGCTGCAGAAAATTATTGTGAACCTCCTCTTGTTTATTCGATTGATTTTGTTGAAGTATATGGAAAAGAAGTTGTCGTAGCCAGTATTCCCGAATCGGATAACAAACCACATCGCTTGCAGGATTACCAAAATGAGTTAGACATTAACAAAGCTGTTGTAGTAGTAAGAGTAAATGATAAAAGCGTTCAGGCAAGTAAGGAAATGGTAAGAATACTTCGGGCAAATTCAACGGATCTTTCTTTAAAGAAGTATACAATCGGACAAACAGAGAAAATGGTTTTT
>CAZLJI010000412.1:0-2954 GCA_964559565.1 uncultured Ignavibacteriaceae bacterium
TGGCCTTCCGGAATTATTCAGAATGTTGAAGGAATAAATATTAATCAGTTCAATGAAATAGTTGAAGATACAAATGCTGTTTCGGTCGACTTGGAATCAGAACAATCCCTGAATGAATTTAATTTATTCCAGAATTATCCCAATCCTTTTAATCCATCTACAAAAATAAGCTGGCAATCTACAGTTGATAGCTGGCAAACTATAAAAGTATACGATGTGATTGGAAAAGAAGTAGCAACCTTACTTGACGAACAAAAGAATGCAGGATCATATGAAATTACCTGGAATGTAAAAAATCTTCCAAGTGGAATTTATTTTTATACTCTTACAACTGGTTCATTTCACGAAACGAAGAAAATGCTTTTGATGAAATAAAATTTGAAACAGATTATGGCTGTTATTTTCTTTCGATTATATCTTCTACCCAGCTCATTGCTGCCATAGTTGCAGGAAAACCAATAGTTGGAAGTGCAAGCATTACAGTTTGCTTAATTTCATCTTTTGTGCATCCAGATTCGACAGCTTTTCGGGTATGTGAATGAACAGCACCTTCCATCCCAGCTCCGGTTGATAGTGCAAGCTTTATTAAAGCTCGTGTTTTATCATTTAGTGGTCCGGATTTATGAACAGAATGTCCAAGCTCTTCATAAGCCTTTGCAACTTCAGGAAAATCCTTCTGGAATTTCTTAAATCTTTTTGGTAATTGTTTCATTGACACTTTCCCATGATATTGGTTTTATTTACTCAACAATAAATAATAAAAAGACATTGATAAAAAATAACGAATTCGCTTGTAACCTTTTTTATCAATCGAAAGTTTCCAGCAGTAATTGACAATTGTTCTGAATTGTGGAAACAAAGAGATAATTTCTTCCAGGTCTTTTGCATAAACAGATTTCCTTTTTGCAATAAACTTTTGGAAGATTTTTTTTGCAACAGGTGCCAGCACTGCATACCAGACAAATGTAATCACAAGAGATCGTACTATCATTATCAAAACTGAAATTGCAACATTCTCTTCAAGTTCTGGCGATAAATATGAAAGTATGATGACTCCTGCTGAAAGCACAATTATTAAAATTCCTGTTGGACGCATGAACCAACTTTTCCTCATTCGCTTCTCGTTCTTTGGGATTTCTTCCCCCGCTTTACTATCAATGAATGATGGGATATGATTCTTGTGGTATATCAATTTATTTGGCAACAAACTTGCATAAATTCCGATAAATAATCCTGCAGTCAAATGTAGGGATATATATCCTGCGATCAGAAGGTAACCAAAATTAAGTTCGGTAAACTCGAGATTGAATATCTCGGCGGAAATCTGTTTAATAAAAATATCCAGCGATTCCCACAGAGTATTTCCGAAGAGAACTGTGAGTACAATTATTTTCTGAATTCCTGAAAAGAATAGTACAAATACCCCAAGCAGCAGAGCTGATAATTTGTATAACCTTCGCGAAGAAAATAATATGTAGCCTAATAGACCCTGAAGCGAAACAGCAAAATAAGCGGTAAGAGGAGAGTGTGGACTAACAACCGCTTTTATCAAAATTACAATTATTGTTGCTTTCAGTATCTCCTTGCTGCTTTTTGAAAATAATGCAATGAGTGAAATAAACAGAACTGCCGCTGAAGAAATAAATAAACCTCTGAGAGGAATTGTGAGGGCGTGAAGAATTCCTCCGAATGCAGATTCACTAAAAGCCCAGAGAGCTGTGATTTTAAGAATACTAATTCGGTTTCCCAGTTCTTCAAAGTGAAAAGATTTTATTCTTTTGTAATGCACATCTGCCTTAAATCAATTAAGTAAATATTAGAAATTGTTAGTAACGAAAAAAATTAAATGGGATATGATTGCTTAATAATGGTATTTTGAAAAATTTTACATGAATAAATTGAATCTAACGGAACTATTGTAAATGGTCTATTGTTATTCTTTTTGTGTTCACTAATTAACTAAATTTCAAACAATGGAGGAATTATGAAAAAAATATTAGGCTCATTAATCATTCTCTTCACATTTTCATCTTTAATAGCTCAACAAACAACACGACTTCAGGTAATTCACAATGCTGCAGACCCTGGTGCTGCCATTGTTGATGTATACGTGAATGGTAATTTGGCTATTGATAATTTTGAATTCAGAAAGGCTACACCTTTCATTGACATTCCGGCAAATACTTTATTGAATATCGGTATTGCACCGGGGAACAGCGGTTCAGTAAATGATACTATTAAAAATTTTCAGGCAACTTTAAATAAAAATAAAAAGTATGTTCTGATAGCTAATGGCGTTTTGAACCCATCTCAATTCAGTCCAAATCCGGATGGAAAAAATATTAGTTTCACTTTGTTTGCGAAAGATAATATCCGCGAACAGGGAGTAAGCTGGAATAAAGTTGATTTTGTTGTGGTTCATGGTTCGACCGATGCACCAACAGTTGATGTACTCGCTGAACGCATCTATTCGGGAGGATTCTCAGATATTTCTGTAGATGCAGAAGCCACTAGCATCAATGGTATAGAAGGTGTGACAGAATCAGGACTACGATTAGTAAATAATGCATCCTATGGAGATATCACAAATTACAAAAGATTATTTCCAACTGAGTACATTTTGAAAATTACACCTGGAAATAATAATAAAATTATTGTTGCCGAATTTGGCGCTAATTTAACAGGACTTGGCGGTGGCGCTGCAGTAGTATTTGCTTCAGGTTTTCTTGATCCAACTGTAAACCAGAATGGTGCAGCTTTCGGTTTATTTGCTGCTCTTCCGAATGGAACAGTGGTGGAATTTCCAATGATTCAACCAATGGCAAGATTACAGGTAATTCATAATGCTGCAGATCCAATTGCATCTTCAGTTGATGTTTACCTCAATGGATCATTGGCATTAAATAATTTTGGTTTCAGAACTGCAACACCTTTCATTGATGTACCTGCAGCAG
>CAZLJI010000413.1:0-2943 GCA_964559565.1 uncultured Ignavibacteriaceae bacterium
TTGAATAGTTGGATAGATTCTTCACAACCCTTTGATGACAATTTAATAAATTCAAAATTAGCAAGTTTATCCAAGGAATTAATTAGGCAAATCACATCAAACTGAATTGGATTTAAAATCAAACGAAGTAGTTAGAGATGATTAAAGGTAGAGTAAAAATGGTGTCCACCAAATAAACTAGACTCTTTCATTGCTGGAATTAATAATATTCTCTCTCTCTCGCTCTCTCCTTCGACTAAAAGGCGTTACATCGAGTAGCGCCTTTATTATTTTAAATTGTGTAAGTAAGTTTACATTAATGAAATTCCGGTTTGAAATAGCAGCTTTCTTTTATCTACTTTTTTCAATAAATTTTTTTGCGCAATCGCTTGTAGATTCGGATTACATAAGCTTTAATGAATCAGCAGAGCAAATTAAAAGACACACGGAAGTTCTCTCAAGCGATTCTCTCGATGGAAGGGGGACAGGTACTACCGGTGGAAATCTTGCTGCAAAATATATTGCTTCTGAGTTTGCTGAATACGGTTTAAAACCTGTCGGGCAGGATAATTCATTTTATCAGAGCATACCTATGCACGGCAGCTATCCACTCAAAACTTCTGAACTAAAAATCTTCTCAGGTGAAGAAGAAAAAACTCTGCAACTAGAAAAAGATTATCTGCTCTATAAATCCGGACAACAAACATTTACACCGGTTCCATTACCGATTGTATTTGTTGGTTATGGAATAGTAGCTCCTGAATTCGATTATAACGATTATCAGGAAGTTGATGTTCAAGGAAAAATAGTTTTATTCCTAGATGGAGAACCAGAATCAGATGATCCTGCATATTTTGATGAAGAGGCTCCGACAGTTTACAAGTATCCCGTTTCTAAACAACGAATTGCATTATCCAGGGGTGCAGCAGGAAGCATTTTAATCCCTGATATTGATGAAGTTAATTGGTCGGATATTATTTTAGATTTTGCATTTGAGGATGTAAATCTTGCTTATTCGGCAACGAACAATCTAAGTATTTTAATAAATCCGGAAGCAGTTGATTACCTGTTTCAGAATTCAGATTATTCATTTAACCAGATTCTTCAAATGAAAGAAGAGCATAGATTAAAAAGCTTTCCACTGAATGCTGAACTCACATTTAAAGGCGACTACATTCAGAGAGATTTTATTGCACAGAATATAGCGGGTATTCTTGAAGGTCATGATTCTGTATTTAAAGATTCTTATTTGATAATCTCAGCTCATTATGATCATCTTGGAATTGGTCCTACAATTGGAGGTGATTCAATTTATAACGGTACTCTTGATAATGCAATTGGTGTTTCTGTTCTACTTGAACTCGCCAAACAATTTTCCAAGTCAAATATTCCTACAAAACGATCAATTTTATTTCTTGCTTTAACAGGAGAGGAAAAAGGCTTGCTTGGATCATCTTATTATACGGAGAATCCGCTAGTTCCTCTTTATAAAACAATTGCTAATCTTAATATTGATGGCATTGCTTTATTCAGGGATTTTCAATCTGTCATTGGTGTCGGGGCGGAGTACTCCACTCTTGAAAAGTATTTACTAGAAACCGCTTCCAGATTTGAATTGCAAATTGACAGCATTCCACCTCAATTCAAAGTCTTCGAAGCATTTAATCAGTCAGACCAAATAAGTTTTGCATCCGCAGGTATTCCATCAATTCTTGTCCTTGAGGGAATACAAAACAAAAATAAAAGTAAAGATGAAATTCTCTATTCATTCATTGATTACATGATTAACCGATATCATACACCCTTCGATGATTTAGCACAGGAAATTGATTATGAAGCTGCAGCGCAGCATACAGCTATATTATTTGATTTATCGAGTTCATTGGCAAACTCTGAATTTATACCTGAATGGAAGTTCGGTTCACCTTTTATAAATGCAAGATTACGATCTATTGCTGAAAAGAAGTGATTTTTCGCAACTTTGCGAATCATTACAAAAAATTTAACATTTTCTTAACATTAAATGATTAATTGCTTTGCTCACTGCTTATATATTTCTTAACGAAATTTTTAATAATATTTAAAGGAGAGAGAAAATGCTTAACAAACGATCGATTTATTTACTTGCTGCAATACTAATTGTTGGTTCAGTTTTATTTGTAGGATGCAAAAAGAAAGAAGGAGACGTAGCCAAAACTGTTATTTCTGTGAAAGGTTCCGATACAATGGTAAATCTCGCTCAGAAATGGGCTGAAATTTACATGCAGAAAAATCCTAACGTTTCAATTCAGGTTACTGGTGGAGGTTCAGGAACAGGCGTAGCATCTTTGTTAAATGGCACCACTGATCTTGCAAACTCATCACGTGAACTTAAAGAAAGTGAGTATGAAACAGCAAAGCAAAAAGGTGTTACTCCGGTTGTTTATGAAGTTGCACTTGATGGAATTGCATTAATTGTTCATCCTGATAATAAAATAGACAATCTCACAATTAAACAGGTGAGTGATATCTTCAGTGGTAAGATTAAAAACTGGAAAGAGCTCGGCGGTCCTGATATGATAATCACTCTTTATGGCAGAGAAAACAGCAGCGGAACATACGAGTTCTTCAAAGAGCACGTTTTAGGCAAAGATGAATCCGGGAAACAGGTTGATTATTCGCCATCTACACAGGTATTGCAGGGAACTGCAGCATTAGGTGAAGCTGTTGCAAGAGATGTTAAAGGAATCGGTTACGGTGGTGTTGGTTACTTCGCTCTTAGAAACGATGTAAAGATTCTTCATATAAAATCAGATGAAAACTCTCCTGCGATTTCACCAGTTGAGAATAATAAAGTCAACTACGAAGTTATATGGAATAAGAGTTATTCGATTTCCAGATACTTGTATTGCTTTACAAACGGAGAAGCAAAAGACGAACTGAAAAAATATATGGATTTTATAATGTCACCCGAAGGGCAAAAAG
>CAZLJI010000414.1:0-2941 GCA_964559565.1 uncultured Ignavibacteriaceae bacterium
CAGTAAAAGCGCTTGGGCTTTATGAAGCCGTACGTGTGGGCACTGGTAAAATTGAAGGAAGAAATGTTGCTCTTGCTTGTATGGATTTTCAATTTATTGGCGGAAGCATGGGTTCGGTTGTTGGGGAGAAAATTGCAAGAGTCATAGATAAAGCTGTCAAAAGTAAACTTCCTCTGATAATTATTTCTGAAAGCGGCGGTGCAAGAATGATGGAAGCTGCTTATTCATTAATGCAATTAGCCAAGACTAGCGCCAGATTAACGCGTTTAGCCGATGCAGGAATTCCGTACATATCAGTAATTGCTGATCCAACAACAGGCGGCACTACAGCAAGTTATGCAATGCTTGGCGATGTTAATATTGCAGAACCGAATGCGCTCATTGGGTTTGCCGGTCCAAGAGTGATAAAACAAACCATCGGTAGAGATTTACCGGAAGGATTCCAGAGATCAGAATTTCTATTGGAAAAAGGTTTCATTGATATCATTAGTCACAGAAAAAATCTCAGGCAAACCATAAACAACCTCATCGAATTAATGACCTGAGGCAGAAATTAAAACTGTTTCATCAGCAAAAGATATTCTCACAATTTCTAAAAGTATCAAAGCTGCCGGTAAAACCATCGGCTTTGTCCCCACAATGGGATTCCTTCACGAAGGTCATCTTTCTTTAATCAGGCATTCAAAAAAAACTTGTGATGCAACTATTGTTTCTATTTTTGTAAATCCTACTCAGTTTAGTCCATCGGAAGATTTTAAAAACTATCCGCGAGATGTTGAAAGAGATAACAAGCTTCTTGAAAGTGAACAAGTAGATTTTCTTTTCCTGCCTTCGTCCGAAGAAATTTACCCTCAAAACTTTCAGACTTATGTTAATGTTGAAAGCGTTACAAAGAAACTTGAAGGTGAATTTCGTCCGACACATTTTCGAGGTGTTTCTACCGTTGTGCTAATACTTCTAAATTGTACACAACCCGATTATGCTTTCTTTGGACAAAAGGATGCTCAGCAGTTAGCAGTGATAAAGCAAATGGTTAAAGATTTAAAACTGGATACTAAAATAGTTGGATGTCCGATTGTTCGCGAAGAGGATGGTTTAGCAATGAGTTCAAGAAATGTTTATTTGTCGGCAACGGAAAGAAAAGAAGCCATTGTCCTTAATCGTTCACTTGAACTTGCAAACAAAATTGTTTCCGACGGTGAAAGAAGAGTGAGTGTTATTTTGTCGGATATGGCTGAGTTATTTTCTAAAATTCCATCTGCAAAACTTGATTACATCAAAATAGTTGAAGCAGATACTTTTGAAATTGCTGATAAATTGAAATCAGATACGGAGTATTATATTTTAATTGCTTGCAAGATTGGTAAAACAAGATTGCTTGATAACACTAAAATCAAACTGTAATCATTCTAAACTTTATTCAAATCATAAATTACCTTCAATCCCTTCAACACCAAAGCCTCTTCAAATTGAAATTTATGGTTCAAATGTGGAAGAATGCAATTCACATTTCCTCCGGTAGCAAATACTATCGGCAAATTTTGACTACTTGCAAAACTCAAGTGATTTATCGTTTCATTGATCATTCCAATAGTTGAATTTATAACTCCGCTAACTATTGACGAATGAGTCGTGTTACCAATCAATCCTTTGTAATTTCTTAAATCAGGTAATGGTAACTGCGCTGTTTTTTCATTCAGCGATTTAAGCATTGTTGTTAAACCGGGTGCAATCAAGCCGCCAATAAATTCACGTGAAGGTGAAACAATATTTATTGTTGTTGCGGTCCCAAAATCGATAGTTATTAAGTAGCGATTATCCAGTTGTAATTTTCCCCTGGTTGCAATTTCTAAAGCTCCCGCTGCTGAGCATACTCTATCCATTCCAAGTGTTTCTGGGGTATCATAATTAATTTTGAGATTGAGTTTATCCTTGATGTTTGTTCGAAATAATTTGATGTTTCTCGCTAATAGATATTCTGCTACTTCGTTCTCAACTGGAGGATTAACCGAACAAATCGCAGTTGCTGTGAAGTATAATTCACTAAAGTAATGAAATAATTTATTGGTATCAGAATGAACGGTAAAATCAATCATTCTATCATCATCAAATAAAGCTGATTTGATGTTCGTGTTACCAATGTCGAGTATAAGAAGCATTAGACGAAACTCACATCACCAAAATGTATTTTTTCAATCAGATCATTTTTTTTAAGAAGCAGATAACCATCATCATCAATGTCATAAAAAATTCCTGATTTAGTCTGATCGTTTTCTGTTATAGTAATTTTATCACCGATCATCTGACATTTGGTTCGCCACTCTGCAAGAATAGACTCAGGTTTTTCTTCGAGTTTTATGAGAAGTTCTTCAAATATATTAAGTACTTCTGCAAAAAGATTTTCTCTATCGATATTAACATTAAGTTCGAGCTTCAATGATGTTGGTGGAAAGTTAAAGTCACCCTGGAATACAATTTGATTTAGATTTATCCCGATGCCAATCACAACCCTTTCAATTTTTGTCCCCTTAATAGATGTCTCTGTTAAAATTCCAGAAACTTTTTTAAGTATTGATAAATGGATAATTACCCTTGGGGGAATTCTTGTGATTATTGGGGGTTTTACTTTCTTAAGAATAAGTACAAGATATCGATACTAAACTTAATAAACTTTATATAGATAATTTCCATTCTTTTTATATGAAATTTAAAAGAAAGAGGTTCGCCCAAGAGTGGTCAAATCAAAGAGGGCAAGTAACTATTTTCATTATTGTTGCTATTATAATTGTAGTAGGGATTATTTTATTCTTTACACTTAGTAGACCAGTAAGTGTAGAAAGACTTCCTGAAAGTATTGAACCTGTTTATGCAACTCTTTTAACATGTATAGAACAAGATACAGAATTAGGAGCAGATATTTTAGCAAGTCAAGCTGGATATA
>CAZLJI010000415.1:0-2935 GCA_964559565.1 uncultured Ignavibacteriaceae bacterium
GGATTTTCCTCAATGGTTTTATATGCAATCTCAATTGCATTCTCTACTCCATAACAAAAACCAAAATGGCGGGCAAGGTAGAACCTGACCGGACCGAAATCCAGCAAAGTGGGAGAAAAATCTTTTTTTCTGGGGTCATCAATTTTTCTGCTGTTCTTTAAATGGGTAATAAAAGAACTTTTGTAGTGAACGGGTATATCAAACTTTTTCATAATTAGCTCTTTAAGATTAAATCACTTTCATCTGAATTTAAACGCAAATCACGTATCAATGATTCCTTAGTTGGTTTCATTAGGAAGAAATAACCAAAAAGGAAAATATAAACTGCTATGTAAAGATAATTCGAAGTTAACATAGTTGCTACAAGTGCTAAAAAGCAGGCACTTTCTAACATAGCCCAGGCAACAATTTTTGCTGTTCTGTAGCTGCTTATTTTCTGAATCAGACTCTTGCTTGCATCAAGTTTTGAAAATAACTGATTGTAAATCATTCTCGAAAGAAACATCATCATTAATCCAAACACCGGAACGACTATTGTAAAAATGTTATCAACGTTTTTCCCGGTTGAAGGATTTTTATCTTGAATCAGGAATACAACCAAAATAAAAAATATTAACAAACCGCTTAACAGAGAGTAATAGATTGCGTTCGTAATTCTTATTTGATTTTTTATTTCAGCGGGCTCTGATGGAGTCATAACGGCAGATACCTTGGTTTTTTAGACTTTAAAAGTGTGCTTTCATATATTTGCACACAATTTTTAGAAACACAGTATGAATTTAGCAGATAAGTTAGAGAAAATAAAAATAAAATTTGACAGTATAAACGAACAGCTTTCAGATCCGGCTATATCCAGCAACCGGGAAAAGTTGGTTGCACTAACAAGAGAAAGAAGCGATCTTTCTGAAATAGTTGAAGCATACTCAAGATATGCTGTTGTTCTCAAAAATATTAAAGGTAATAAAGAAATTATTGATACTGTTAGTGACAGCGATCTGGTTTCGATGGCATTAACTGAGCTCGAAGAGCTGAATTGCGAAAAAGAAAAACTTGAAGAAGAAATAAAAATCCTGATTTTACCAAAAGATCCCAATGATGATAAAAGCATAATTATGGAAATACGAGCCGGAACCGGAGGCGAGGAAGCTGCTCTTTTTGCAGGTGATCTTTTCAGGATGTACACTCGTTATGCAGAAATGCGAAATTGGAAGATTGAGCTTATTGATATAAATGATACCGGACTTGGGGGAATTAAAGAGGTAGTTTTCTCGGTAAACGGGAATAATGTTTACGGTGATTTGAAATTTGAGAGTGGCGTTCATAGAGTTCAAAGAGTTCCTGAAACAGAAGGAAGTGGAAGAGTACATACCTCGGCGGCTTCAGTTGCGGTTCTTCCTGAAGTTGAAGACGTTGAGATAGAAATAAACCAGAATGATTTAAAGATTGACATATTCCGTTCCGGCGGTGCAGGTGGGCAAAATGTAAATAAGGTTGAGACTGCAGTGAGGATGACTCACATTCCTACAGGATTAGTTGTTCAGTGCCAGGATGAAAGATCACAATTGAAAAACAGACAGAAAGCAATGAAGGTTTTGAAGGCGAGATTGTATGACCTGGAACTAAAAAAGCAAAACGCAGAAATCTCTGCTCAAAGGAAATCAATGGTAGGAAGTGGCGACAGGAGCGATAAAATCCGAACTTATAATTTCCCACAAAACCGTGTGACAGACCACAGGATAGGTTTAACTCTTTACAATCTTTCGAACATAATGGAAGGTCGTATCGATGAGCTGATTGAACAACTTAAAATAGCTGACAAGGCAGAAAAACTTCAGTCAACTGAATAAATAATTTAATAATGATTTTTCGAGATAATATTCTCTAAAGAAAAATATTCAAAAATCAGTTTTTCGCAGAAATCATTACAAGGCTGATATCATCTTCAAAATGCTCGGAAGTAAACTTGGTAATCTGATTTTTAATTGAATTGATTGACGTCTCACTTGTATCGATATTCTTAATTATTTCCATCAGTCCCTTTGATCCGAGCTGCCTTCCATCGATATTCAAAGATTCAATAATGCCGTCGGTTGTAAGAAACACAATATCTCCTGTGTGCATTTTAATGCTTGTATCTTCAAATAAACTTTCACTACTAAAACCGAGAAGCAATCCTCTTGATTCTATTTTGGTAATAGTTTTATCGGAGTTTGTCTTATGGAAAATTGGCAGATCCCCTGCTCCGGAATAATTTAAAATCATATTTTTATTATCAAGAACAACAATTGATAAAGTTGAAAACACTTCTGATATTTTCGAATCATGATAAACTGAGTTATTCACTTTTGAAATGATCTTGGCAGGAGAAAAAATTCCACCATCTTGGACAACCGAACGAATAGCACTCCTGATATAACCAGCATAAGCAAATGCAAAATACCAGGCTCCCCATTTTTTACCCATCACATCACCAATAACAATCGCAAGATGGTTTTCATCAATAATAAAGTGATCAATAAAGTCACCGCCAGGTATACCTGAAAATGGTTCGTGCCAATACTGAACATTGAAATTTTCAAATTCTGGAACATCTACAGGAACAACACTTGTGCGTAAAGTGTCTGTTGCCTGATGCAACTCCGCGACTATTTTTCTTCGTTCTTTTGATAAGCTTTTAAGAATTGCCGAAACTTTAGCCACAAACACTTTCGGTCCTTCATTTTTAATAATATAATCAGTTATATCTTGTTTATATCCATCAAGTATATCCTTTTCACTTCCTCTGTTACTCAGAAAAACGAACGGAATTGAAGCCAGATCCGGGTTTTTTAGCAGCATCTCTCTGAATTCAAAACCATCAATACCAGGCATTACAATATCTGCAATAATCAAATCCGGCTGAAAAGATTCTACAAGCTTGTAGCCTTCTTTTGCA
>CAZLJI010000416.1:0-2923 GCA_964559565.1 uncultured Ignavibacteriaceae bacterium
AACGGCGAGACTATCGAAATATATTTTTACTTCTGATTTCAAAGAAAGAGCTTTTAATTCGCCTTCATAGATAGGTAATGATTCAAGAAGTGAATTATAAAAAATATATCCGCCGACAATGAAAATGATTGTCAGCGAGAGGATTATTCCGATTGTAACTTTAAGCCACGTGCGCATATATAAATGAATTCTTATTTACTCCAAATATAATCAATAAAAGTAATGGTTGGGCAAATTCGAGTATGATTGGATGGATGTATGAATGTATGAATGTATGATTTGAGAAATATAATGTATCCTTTACTCTGATTAGAAAAAATATTTAAGTTTCACTATCTATTTGAAAACTATAACTCTCAAAATGGTAATATCAATTGAGTAAAAAGAAATCAACAAAACATACTGCAAAACTCCAGCAAGATCTTAATAAGAAAGCTACTGAACCTATTTACACAAAGCTGTTTGAAAAAAAGTTCAGGTATTTATTTCTGCTCCCGGTTTTGGTGTCAATAGCTGCTGGATTTTACCTTATCTATTCAGCTTTTGAGACGAATGGTTTCTTCGGTTTTCCTCTTGACGATCCCTGGATTCATCTTACATTCGCTAAAAATCTTATCGAATACGGAAGTTTTTCGTACTTTAAAAATGAACTGGTGACTTCTGGTTCAACTTCGCCAATTTATACTTTGTTGTTGTCTTTGTTTTATATCGGCAGTAAAAATGAATTCATAATAAGTTATTTAATCGGGGTGATTTTCGGTGCTCTGCTCGTTTATATGATGACAAAACTCGCTTTGTTGAATTTTAAAAACTCAGTATTGATTTCTTTGCTCGCGGCATCGCTGATTGCACTCCAGCCCAGATTAAATCTCATTAATGTTTCTGGAATGGAAACTTCGATGTTCATTTTTTTGATTGCAGGAAGTTTTTATTCATATCAAAAAGGAAAAATAATTTTACTCGGAATCTTTCTCGGTCTAACTATCTGGTGCAGACCAGACGGTTTTGTTCTTTGGATCGCAATAGCGCTGGATTATTTTTTACGAAAGTTTTACTTAGCAAAGTCCGCATCACCAGCAATAGATAATAATCTTACAATCAAAGAATTTGTAACTGCTTTTTCATTGGCTTCAGGTCTAGTATTTGCATACTTTCTTTTTAATTACCTTTTATCGGGTTCAATTTTACCGAACACTTACAACGCAAAGATTGAATATTACAACAAAATGAGCAGGACGCAATTTCTTGAAAACGATGTATTAAAGTATTTCACAGAAGCTGAGTTTATTTTGATATGGCTGCCGTTTTTGATTTATGCTATCATTATCATCAAATCGATTATTAAAAGAGAGTATAACACTCAACTTGTTTTCCTGTTATTTATTGTCGGACTAATTACCATTTATTATTTGAAACTTCCTTTCTCTCACAGATTTGGAAGATACCTGTTGCCGGTAATTCCTTTCTACATACTTATTTCTATTGCCGGAGTTAAGTCTATTTGTGATTTTATTTTTAAGAAGATTTCCAATGGCAAGACTGCTTTGCCAAATTTAGTTTTCATTATTTATTCTTTTGCAGCGGCGGGACTTTTTACTAATTACAATTCGAACAGCAAAGATGATTTTACATTTATGTCTAAATATTCGAATGACAGACATGTAGCAGCAGGAAAATGGTTGAAGCAAAACACACCGGAGTCAGCAATAATTGCAACACACGATATCGGGGCAATTGGCTTTTACGGAGAAAGAAAAATAATTGACTTGGCCGGATTGGTAACTCCTGAACTTACTGCACACCTTCAGGATAAAAATTACGCGGATTATATAAATGATTACTTCTCCAGGCAAAAGGTTGATTATCTAGTTACACTCCGGAATTGGTTTGAAGTTGTGAATGATAAACCAATCTATACAGCAATAAACAATTTCGAGTTCCTTGACATATTTAAATTTAATCCCGGTCGTACTCACATTCTGCTGCGGGAAGTTTCTGAAAGAAATCTAACTGCTCTGCAGATGATACAAAAAGGAATTTTCAGGGAAGGAATAGTAATTTTACAACAATCATTGAGCCTTGATAGGCAATCTTCGCAAACTCATTTTCTACTTGGTGCTGCTTATGCAGGAGTTAAAGATTATCCGAATGCGGAAAAACATTTTAATTATGCAATAGAACTCTTTCCGGATTTCGCTGAAGCATATTTTGGACTTGGTAAAGTTTATTATGAACAGAAGAAATTTGATGAGTCTCTACTATACGTAAAAACATCACTTGAAATCGATCCGAATTTTACGGCAGCAATTCAGTTGCTGATGCAGCTCAATTCCTTGAATGATAAAAATATCAGGTAGATATTATTTTAAAAGTATCATCTTCTTTGTTGAAACAAATTCTCCTGCAGTTAACTGAAAGTAGTAAACACCGCTGGGATATTTTCCTGCTGTAAACACAATTTCGTAGCTCCCTGCTGGTTTTTCTTCATTGACAAGAATTGCAACTTCGTTTCCTAAAACGTCATAGACTTTCAAAGTTACAAATTGAGATTGCTTCGCTTCGCTCGCAATGACATTCGGGATAGAATACTTTATCCTAGTCGTAGGATTAAACGGATTAGGATAGTTTTGCTCGAGCACAAATTTATTCGGTATAATAATTTCAATTTCTACGATTTCTGAATAACTGCTTGTTCCATCAAAATCAATTTGCTTTAACCGGTACTTGTAATTTCCTTCAAAGAGATTTTCATCACTAAAAGAATAAAAATGTTTTTCAATCGATGTTCCAAATCCCGGCACAAAGCCAATTGTGCTCCACTCGTTGTCATTCTGAGTGATACGAAGAATCTCAAAGCCTGAGTTATTCAATTCAGTTGAAGTAGTCCAGCTAAGCTGAATATCATTTTCATTTGCTGATGCTG
>CAZLJI010000417.1:0-2187 GCA_964559565.1 uncultured Ignavibacteriaceae bacterium
AAAGTGTGAAAAATAGAATTGAATTGAATTTGATTTTCATTTTACCCTCCGGTTGTGAATTAAAATTTATTTAATTAACAGTCTGCTTCGGGAGAGTGTTGGTGTGTATTTTCTGGAATTTAATGGTAATCAACCACTGCAACTCTAACCCTCACGGAGTAGAGAAAAAACATACAAGGAAAATTGATACAATTCTTCAACAAAGTCAAAAGGAATCGATTCACGATTAGCAACTTAAAACACTTTACTAAATCCATTCCTTTCACATAAACTTATATTCTTCAGAACTTCTATGAATGCGTTTTAGATATTTTTTA
The DNA here is from genome assembly GCA_964559565.1 of uncultured Ignavibacteriaceae bacterium. GTDB lineage: Bacteria > Bacteroidota > Ignavibacteria > Ignavibacteriales > Ignavibacteriaceae > IGN2. Next base: position 318 of record CAZLJI010000417.1, read on the forward strand.
GAAAAATGTTCATATACCCTGACTGATGAACAGATGAAAAGATGTCATTGTGCCGTGTGCTTTCTGCCCATAAAAATTAAATTCATAAATAAATCCTTCCACTCTTGGATAATAGTTTGGCCCCAAGTCCGGTGGAGGTAAATAATATGTAACAGGATTTCCAAATTGATCCTTCCACACGAATAATTCTTTGTCATAAAAATATTTATCGATTACATATAAGGGAGAATTGTCGATTGGTCTTTGGACTATTATGCTATCCATAAGAACATCTTGATTGAGCAACCAACTAAATTTAACACTATCACTGGTACCTAAATAATTTAGTTCAATATCAACAAAAGGCAATCCATCCTGTAATGTGATCTCTTTAGTTGTTGTCAGACTTTCTACGATCTTTGCTGAAAAATAAGCAGTATCAAAATATTGTAAGTAAAGAAACAGATCATAAGTGCCTGCATCAAGATTTGTTAAACTGTCTGGTGTGTTTTTCCCAGTATCTGTGCCCATTAGATAAATCCTTGCACCAGATGGATTAGATTTAACAACTAATTTGCCTTTTGATGTTTGAGGTGGAGGATCTGTTGGATTGTCTTCCGAGCACTGAACAAATGCCAGACAAAATATTAGAAATAGAATTGAATGCAAGTATCTCATAAATCCCTCAATGTATTTTTCCCTAGTACAAACTAAATCAAAATTTTTGAAGAAGACAAGCAGAATCTATTCGTAATTAAGTTAACTAATCCGACAATGCTGACGGTATCCTATAAATAATTTACTAATGCCCAATTTTCGGTTGGACTGAACTTTCAAGCGCTGTTGATTTCGGCTCTTTAACAAAAAACCAGAAGAATACTGAGAAACAAATGAACACTCCGCATAAAATATAGAGTAATTGATAATTCTGTGTCTCAGAAATAATATTTGCAACTCCCTGACTCATCATTTGCGGTAATACAACCGCAAGATTAAATATTCCCATAAACAAACCCATCTTAGCCTGATTTGTTCTTTCACTCATAATTGAAAATACAATTGAGATAACTGCTGACCAGCCGATTCCGGTAAGGAACATTCCCAGGTAAAAATCAGTTTCGTAATTTCCTAAGAAAGCAATGTAAAAATATCCAACAGCACTGAACGCCAATGCTGCTGTATAAGTTTTTACTCTTCCAATTTTTTTTGCAACCAGAGATAATACAAATGGGAAAACAGCACCAACTGCATTCAGAATTAAAAATCCTAATGATACAATGTTACCGGTTGTAGCATCTTTACTTTGTATTACAGATGTTAAAAACTCTGCAAATTTATTAGCAAAGACATTTGTTAGATCTAGATTTGGTACAATTTGCTTATCAATAAAAAATCCGGACATAACAAACATACTTTGAAATGCAATCCAGGTGAAAGTATGTGCAAGCATAATTTTTTGAAATTCATTTGTATCAGATTCTGCCTTGCGTCCCTGAGCTATTATCCAAAATCCTATAATGACAGTGTAAGCCAAACTGAGTATTAACAGCGGATTGTGAATGAAACGCAATTCATTTTGATAGAAATGAAATATTAAACTGAAAACGCCAAAAACTAAAAATCCGTAAAGAGGGAAAATAGATTTGAAGATTTCCAATACTGTATGTGATTTTTTATTTTGAGCAACTTGATCTTTTAACTCCCTTGGTTCTTCAATAAATAATATTGGAATAACAGAGCACGCAAACACAAATACAGAGGCAATGACTAAAAGTGTTTCATTTCCAAAAACCATTGAGAGGAAATAAGCCAGCACTCCAAACGTTCCCGATATTACCTGCATCCAGACATAACCAGCTGTACGTTTTTTACCTTCTGGAGTTAAATCGGC
>CAZLJI010000417.1:2197-2918 GCA_964559565.1 uncultured Ignavibacteriaceae bacterium
GCGATGATTGATCTTGCAGGTTTAAATGTTACATTAATTGATAAATCCAGCATGAGTGCGATGATCGATGCAATCAAAATAATATTTGTAATTCCAGTAGCTGCAGAGATCACCCCAATTTGAGGTAAAGCTAAAAACATCAATGCACCAACAATTCCGCCGATCATTATAAAAGGTCTTCTTCTTCCACCTAAGAACCAAACATTATCGCTTATCATCCCCACAATCACCTGACCAAATATTCCTGCAAGCGGACCCGCGAGCCAGACAAAAGCTACTTCGTGAATATTCAAACCAAACTTTTTGCTTAATATCCAACTCAACGCCGCTATCTGAGTCGATAACGCAAACCCAACCGCTGTTGCTGGTAAAGCAAGTATTGCATAAAAAGTATTTGTAAGCTTCTTCTGTATTTCGAGCATTTTATTTCCTTATTAAAAAAATATCTGCAGTCAATTTCTTGATTATAATTTTGGAATTTAATTCCAGATTAAACTCATCTTTTGATTTTAAATTAAACAGTGTCTCAGCTTCAGGCCAGAACATTTTTATTTGAGAAGATTCAACGGCAATATCCTCTTCTCCTGAATTGATTAATATCATCCCAACTTCATTATTGTAAAACTTCAGCAATACATAAAGGTTTTCAGTAGGATAGATATGTCTTAATTTTCCTTTTGAGAGAATAGGATATTCCTGTCTTAATCTTAATAACTCTTGT
>CAZLJI010000418.1:0-2910 GCA_964559565.1 uncultured Ignavibacteriaceae bacterium
AGCAAGCAGTCCTAGTAAACCTCCTAACAAAATTCCAAGCCCAACAAAAATTATATCTGTTTCAGCAGATACACGATCCATATAGCCGACTGATTTTGCTGAACGTTCGACATCAGGCAGAAGACCCGATACTTTTAGCAAATCACCCCGGTTAACTATTGTTTCTGGACTAAAAGGAATTTCCTGTCCGGTTCTAATCAGTTTGTGAAGTTTTACACCATAGCCGTACTGTGAACCAATCTCACCAAGTGTTTTACCAGCTAACTTTTTATTGGTGATGATAAAATCTCTGTATGCAATTGGATAGTCTAACAGTTCCTGATCCATCACTTCAAGACCAAAATCATTCAGCTTTTCAAAAAACACTCTGTATCTTGCCATTACTGATATCACATCACCATCACTGAGGATTGTAGCAGAATTAGTTTCAATAATTTTCCCAGAACGGCGAAGGCGATGAATAAAAATCCTTGAATCAGTTACTGTTCTCTCAATATCTCCAATGCTCAGTCCAACCCATTTTGTATTAGTGACTTTGAATGCACGAAGTCTCCAATCTTCAAATGCAGATGCTAATCCATTTTCATCTTCAGTTTTTCCTAAAAGTTTTTTCTCAAGTTCATGGCTTGCAGATTTCAAATCAATTTTTAAAAGTTTTGGTGCCAAAGAGGAAAGGAACCATACCAGGAAAGTTGTACCGACAAGATATGTCACTGCGTATGCAACAGGTATGTTGTTCAGAAGAATAGTTTTTTCTGATTCAGAAATTGATAAACGTTGAATAGATTCACTTGCAGTTCCGATAACTGTAGATTCAGTGAATGCACCGGCAAGCATTCCGGCTGTTGTGCCAATATCAAAATTCATCACCTTGCCCATAATAAAAGCTGTAAGCAAACAAGTTACACAAATAACAACCGTAAGTATTAATTGGGTTCCTGCATCTTTCTTTAATCCCTGAAAAAATTGAGGGCCAACTTTGTAACCTGTTGCAAAAAGAAATAAGTCAAAGAAAATAACTTTAACAACTGGATCAATCTGAATATTGAATTGACCGATAAGAACTCCGGCAAATAGAGTTCCCAACACTGAGCCAACTTTAAAATTACCAATGCTGATTTTCCCGAAGGCAAATCCTATAGCAAGAACCAGAAATAGTGCAAGCTCTGGGTAATGCTGAAGTATTTCGATGAAGTTATTCACTTTGTGCTCTCATATTTCATTCGTTATTAGAAGTAATAGCTTATATAAATTCTTGTATAGAGAAATTTAAAAGTCTGCTCGTATTCTTGTGGTTCGATAAACTGGATAAAGTTTTCTACACCAAGTGTAAAATCGTTCCGGTTATAAAAGGCAATATTAATGTTACCCGAATAGACAGGCGGCTTGGCGTCATTAAATCTCCAATCGTTTGATATGAGCGTTCCTCCAAGGCCCACTCCGAAAGGAATATGAATCCAGTTTCTTAAGTCGATACTTAGTGCCATTCCAAAGTTGTATTGAAATTGGCTCCTGTTTTCGGCAGCATAAACTTCACCAAATCCTCCGGAGAGTTTTGTAATTAATCCAAAAACACTGCTAAACCTGACTGCGAATCTCACATCTGTTTGAGTAGTCAGACTCTGATAATCAGACACTATCTGTCTGTTTATTATGGTATCTATTTGAGTAATTGTTGTGTCTTCACGCCCGAGGATATCAATAAAAGTTAAATCAGTTGTGTTGAGTGAAATGCTTGCGGAGAACATGAGATCTTCATTCTCAGCAATCCTGAATAGCCACCCAATGTTAAAGCTTGATGCTGCTGATACGCCTTCCGAGGCAAGCGACAAAAAATTGTTTCCTAATCTTGCGAGTCCGTACGCTTTTATGTTGACAGCAGCCCAATTCCTTATAGCATATTGAAATTCTACTCCACCCGTTGAATAGAAAATATCCGGTTCAAATTTTATTGTTCTATTAAAATCTCCAATTGTAATAGGTATTTCAGTTTCAACCATTTCGGCGATACCGAAACCAAGATGAAATTTAGTGCTTACGAATGGATCATCAACAGTTGAGATTGAAGTGAAAATATGATTACCTCTTGACGGCAGATAAGTAGTATCAGAGATTTGAATTAATACCTCTGTAGAATCAGATTCCTGCGCTGAAGTAAATGAAGTTAGTGAGATGCAGCTTAAGAAAAATAATAATGGTAAAAGTTTAGTTATTTCTTTCATACTATTAAAAATTTTAAAGTGGTATCAAGATTCCAGTACTAAGCCTTAAGCCGGTACTCTTGAAGTTTGATAAATAAATTTCTGTATCTGATTCACTTTCCTCTGAGCGAATATTTATTAGTCCCTGAATGTATCTTAGTTCGATGAAGAGGGATGGTCCGCCGATAGGTATTTTATAGCCTATATTGAAGAATGCAAGGGCATCATAATTTATAAATGCATCTTTAGCATCAGTTTCTTCAGATTCAAATTCGAGGTTTGCTGAGCTCAAAAGCTGAGCACTGACTCCACTGCCAACAAAAAAATTTCCAGCATTTACTTTGAACATAAGTCCAAGTCCAAAGTAGTTTTGCTTTACCTTAAATTTTAAAGTTGTATCCTTTATTCCTTCTTCAAGATGAATATCTATTGTCGATCCACGTTGCTCAAATGAGGGTTCCAGAGAAATAACAAAATCTTGCGATGGCTGGAAATCTAAATTAGCACCAACAGCTAAACCTTTTATTTCTCCATAACCAGCGTCTTCAGGAGGATTGCCGCCAAAGCTGGTTTGGTTTACACCGCCCCACAGCGACATTTGAACTTGAGCAATTGAGTCGCTGCCAACTGCAAAAACAAAAAAGGTTATAAGTAAAAATTTTATTAAGTTTTTCATAAGTACATTCCTGCTAATCACAACTTTGCAAAT
>CAZLJI010000419.1:0-2899 GCA_964559565.1 uncultured Ignavibacteriaceae bacterium
ATATTCGAGAACCGGTTCTTATCCCAGAGACTCCCGGCATACTCAATATCTAGCTGAACATTCTCAAAAGGATTGATGGAAGTGGTAAGATTTCCTACTTGTTTTAGCTGTGGTAATGAAAGAAATATTATTGGAAGATAACCGCCTTGTTTTATACCAAAAAATCTAAATTGACCCAAAGATTCGCGGATATAATCACCATTTCCTTCACCAACATAACTGAACGATACATTAAAGATTGCAAGTGAGTCACCGGGACTAAAAATAAAATACACAAATGGTTCATTGTTTATTAGCGTATCAACTGCCTGATAAATACCTCTTCTTATTCCTAAAGAATCCTCAGGTGCAAGTGAGACACCTGATTTTACAGCTTTCAATGGATCATCACCTGCTTCGGCAAGTATTTGTTTGTCCTCTTCAGAAAGTGCGAAATCAATCGGAGCATCCTGGTCATCACCTTCCTGCAAATACTGAAAAGCAACTTTCATTTTATCATTGATGAATAATGATTGAGCACCGGAACCAAAAAAGTTTCTGGAAAACTTCCTATCCGTGTATTCAAAATCAACTGCAATACGACTGGCATTAGTAATTAATCTTTTGGGAGTAAATGTTATTGTCGCATTTGAGTATTCAATTATATAATCGTTATTCTCACCACGAATCATTTCAATTCCATCAACGAACACCCGCTCAGTTCCTGCAAGAATGATAATATCCTTTTCACCACTTTGTCCTGTTAAACTATATGGTCCCTGTACGCCATCGGTTCCATTAAAATTATTTGTGTTGAATTTACCACGCTGACTTGCAACTGCCACATAACCCGAGGTTGGTTCAAAATTAACTGTTCCCATCAAACCCTGAAGCTTTCGGTTGATGACGCCAAATTCTCCATTTCTATTTGTCAGATTATAATCACCAAAAGTTCCTGTAGCATTCTGATGTTTTATCTGGATGAAGACGTTATCAATTTCTTCAAGTCTTTCAGTATTTCCTTCCGGTTGAATTGGAGTGTTCTGATCAGTTAATGCTGCAACAATTTCTATATCTTCTGTCAGGTTACCAGATAGCTGAAGTCTTAATCCGCTGTTAAGAGAAAAATCTTTTGTAGTTCCGACTGTAAATCCTCTTATCAATGTTCCGCTTTTTTGTAATCCCGGTCCGAAAATATCTTCAGGAGTAAAACCACCTGCTTCAGTTTGAACAACCTGTAAAGTATCGCCGCGCTTTTCATCATATTTAACAACAAGCGATCTCCTTCTGTATTCCTTCTTTAATCCTATTTTAACTGTTTGATACGTTATGACCAGTGTATCAAAAATTGAATATGGAAGAGAATCAGAAAGTGTAAATGTTGCGGTTGAATAAGAAAAGTTATAATCAGTGAAGCGGTCAAGTATCCTGTTTCTTAATTCAATTTTCTCCGAGAATGGAATGATTGAAACACTGGAGATGTTGTAAATATTATCAAAGTTTATTGGAATAGTATCAGAAACAGATAAAGTATTGTATTGGTTCTGTGCGAATATACCTGAGAAAGCAGGAATGAATAGGAGAATTACAATAATGCAATGATTGCTTAATTTCAAAAGCGGAATAAGGTTTTTGATTGTGAAATCTAAATTTAAGAAGGGCTATTATCAAGTCCATATTAGGTGTATGGACTTAAATAGTGCCACTTATAACTTATCTAAATTACACGATATTATTCTTTATTTTTATTATGGGTTTAAAACGTATTAATTGTTAGTGTGTCAAATTTCTTCAAATTATCTATGGACATAATAAAATGTGGGATTTTATCTTAGCACTTCTCATTGGCGCCGCAATACCATTAGTTACGCTTTGGTTGCAAAGTAAAGAAAAAAGAAAATATTTTGAGCTAGAGCGTAGAGAAAAAATGAAATTGGTAGCAATAGAAAAAAGGATGGAAGCACATCAACAAGCCATTAAACATATGGAATTAATGCGAACAATAATTCATAAACCAGAAGACGATAAAGAAAAAGTAAAAATAATTACAGATGCAAATCAGTTTTGGTTGGATTATTGTCTTTATCTTGAAAAACAAACGAGGTCCAAATTTAAAGAGGCGATTTGGATAGTTTCATCTTACTCATTTTGGTTAGAGAACTACCGTGATATGGAACCAGGCAAAAAAAAGGATGAGGAGAAAGAATATTTTATGGCACGTTGGGATGATTTTCATAAATTGTTTGAGATAATTCAGAAAGAAGTTGAACTTGAGCCGATAAAACCTGAAGAAGATAAAACCCCTGAAGGTGAACTAATTAAAAAACCATTGACAAAATAACCTGTGCATACACATACCAGTTGCAAAAGCGTTATATGGTTATAAATAGAAAATCAATCTAATGCATAAAATGATTTATCTTCTGTTAGCGTTAAGTTTATCACTCATCGGATGTGATAGTACAGAACCGGACCCATCTGAATCTGATCAAATCAAGTTGAGTAATAAAAGTAATGGTTTTTCCTTTTCCAAAGGTTTGGTAATTCCTCTATCAGATTCCGCAACTGTACCTGATATCAAAGTTTATGCAAACAGAAGTGGAAATACGATTATAGGTGTTAATTTGTTTTCACCCGGTGATTTAATAAGATCTAATTTCCTTTTAATCAATGAGTTCAATCACAGTGATTCAGCACTGATATTCTTTAATAACTTAAGTGAAGTTCCTGATTCAAATTATGCTGATATACATATCTCCATAAAGGAAAATCAAATTTGGGCAATTAAAACTGGCGATAACAAGTATGCAAAGATTTTGATTCGTAGCACCGATTCAAGAATTGAATCAACATCTGAACCAGTAATTATATTCTTTTATGCAAAAGTCATATTTAAGTGGAAATATCAATCAAATGGAAG
>CAZLJI010000420.1:0-2898 GCA_964559565.1 uncultured Ignavibacteriaceae bacterium
ATGTTTGACTTTGTTATTGTTCCTGTTGATAAAGGCCTCCCTCCCGGAGATATATTAAATATAATTCACGAATCCGATGCGTCTACTTTGATATTCTCCGGTTCACTGATGGAGTTATTCAAATACAAAGGGAATGTGCTGGTTAAAGTTAAGCATTACATATGTATGGATACTGAGAAAAAAGAGAATGAGATTCACTCAATGACAGAAATGATACAAAACGAATCGGATAAAAACGTTCAGCTGCCGAAAATTAATCCTGATGATGTTGCGGAAATTATCTACACTTCCGGCTCCCTTGGCAGAGCAAAAGGTGTGATGCTCACTCAAAAAAATATTGCAACTAATCTTGTAGCAATGAGACAAATGGTAACAATTTATCCCGAAGACAGATTTTTGGGCGTGCTTCCAATACATCACACTTATCAATGCACTTGCGGTTTACTTTGCCCGTTATACTCCGGTGCTTCAGTTCATTTTGCCAGATCGTTAAAAACAATTCCTGAAGATCTGGCTAATTCCAAGCCCACAGTTCTGCTTGGTGCACCACTTTTATACAATAAAATGTATAATAAGATTATGAAAACCATTCAATCTAAAAAAACTTCTTCCCTGCTTGTTAATGTTTTGATTAATATTACCGACATCACTCAAAGTATTGGCTGGAAAAATTCAAAGAAACTTCTATTCGGTAAGCTTCATAAAACTCTCGGCGGATCAATGAGATTATTAATTGCAGGAGGTGCTGCACCGGATCCAAAAGTTTCTAAGTTTTTCAGAGAAGTCGGATTCAATATCATTCAGGGATATGGTTTAACAGAAACCGCACCGATACTTGCTCTCAACAGATTAGATAATTTCAAAGATGCCGCTGCAGGTTTGCCTTTGCCGAATGTTGAAATAAAAATTGATAAGCCTGATAAGAAAGGCGTTGGTGAAATTTTTGCTAAAGGTCCCAGCGTTATGCCCGGCTATTATAAGAATCCAACAGCAACTCAGGATACATTTGAGAATGGCTGGTTTAAAACAGGAGATCTCGGATACATTGATGAAGATGGATTTCTATTCATCTGTGGAAGACAGAAAAATGTGATCATTGCTAACAATGGTGAAAATGTTTACCCGGAAGAAATAGAAGATATATTGAATCGAAATCAGTTTGTACTTGAATGTATGGTTTATGGTGAAGAGGATGAGAAGCATGATGAGAGAATTGTCGCACTGGTTGTTCCAGATACGGCAGCATTTATTGAGTATTCAAATAAAAATAATGTGCAGATAACTCCGGAATTAGTGGATGAGAAAGTTTCAGAAGCCATCAAAGAAACTAATAAACTGCTTCCCGCATTCAAGCAGATAAAAAAATTCTACCTTCACGAGCACGAACTGGAAAAGACGACAACGCAGAAAGTTAAAAGACATATGGTAAATCTCACGGTATCGTAAAGCTTATTGGGAGTTAAAATTTTTATGAGACTAAAAGATAAAGTTGCAATAATAACCGGTGGTGGTCGGGGAATCGGGAAAGCAATTGCACTAGGATTTGCGAATCAAGGTGCTCAAATCGTTGTTGCTGCCAGGACAGAATCAGAAGTGAATTTAGTCGCTGAAAAAGTTCGGGAATTTGGCAGAGACAGCCTGGGAATTGTTTGCGATATCTCCGATGAAAACCAGGTAAAAAATCTTGTTGATGAAACTATTAAAAAATTCAAAAGAGTGGATGTGCTCATTAACAATGCAGGTATTGGATCAATGCGACCTGTTTATGCGATGCAACTAGAATCTTTCGAGAAAGTTCTCAAGGTGAATCTTACCGGAACATTCCTCTGTACAAAACACGTCTGGCAGCCGATGAAAAATTCTGGAGGAGGATCAATTATAAATGTTTCATCATTGGGCGGTTTAGTTGGATATCCAATGCTCTCAGCATATTGTGCGAGCAAGTGGGGACAAATTGGTTTTACTAAAGCTTGTGCTGAAGAAGGAAAGAAAGATAACATACGTGTAAATGCAATCGCTCCCGGTAAAGCCGATACTGCTATTCGTTCGAAAATAAAAGAAGACAAAACTAAAATGCTCACTCCTGAAGATCAGGTTGATGCCTGTGTTTTTCTGGCTTCAGATGAATCAAGATATATCACCGGACAGGTTATTTCGTTAGAATGGTTTGGCGAGGAGAAATGACCAAATTAAAATCATTTTTTTTATTTCATCATTGTATCAAATTTTACCACCAAATTCCTGCTTATTCTTTTCTTAACGTAAGAAAAGAATCAAAAGAAACATCGCTGAAAAATAATTGCTGAAATTTCAGTTCGCTCCACTAAAACAAAATAACTCGTCCCGCAAAGCGGGACTCAAACAGATATTGTTTTTATACGTTCTGCTTCTTGAAATTTCTTAACGCAATTCTTTTTAGGTGTTTAATTTCTGTGACATTGCAATTGACATCAAATAAATTCCGTTAAAATATTTTTCGGAGTGAAATGACAATGAAGAATGTCAAAAGGTTACGAGTCAAAATATTATGTCTTATTGTATAAAAATCGTAGCCAATCATTCTTCATAATGGAATGCAGAAAAATTTTAGGAATTTATTTGCAGTCTTGATTCTTTGTTACTTTCTTATCAAGAAGAAAGTAAATTAAAATTGGATATTTTGGTCACTGAATCGCCGTGACCAACTAACACCCAGTTCCGGTTCTTCTCCAGAAAAATCGAGACCGACCGGAATGAGAATTCGAGCAAACTCTTACAACCCTTTTACAATTCCCTGACAATTCCCAGCACCTGATATTTTATTCTTCTAGTGAAAGAAAAGAGTAATAAACAGGTAATACCATGTCAGCAAAATCATTAAAAAATAAAGTAATTATTGTAACAGGCGGTTCGGGAGGA
>CAZLJI010000421.1:0-2894 GCA_964559565.1 uncultured Ignavibacteriaceae bacterium
TCATTAGCATCTCTTCTAAAAGCGTAACCTTCATTCATCCAGTTTACTTTGAAGTTGAATACATTGCTGACGTCCACATACAGAGTTGTATTTAATCCGAAAATTCCAAACGATTTGCTCAATCTTAAATCAACCATATAATAATCAGGCCATTGCATATTGTTGCTTGTATGAAGTTTATCAAGTGGATTGTAAGTGAAGTATTCCCCTAAACTCCATTCTCCAAAAATTGTCATCCGCCAATTTGATAATAAGACATCAACCCAGTCACCGGAAGATGAATTATCATCGGAACGCAAAGAGATATTTAAATTTAATTTTGGTTGCGGTAAAAAGCGGTCTTCTTCTTCCTGATAAAAAGCTTCTTGTTCATTCAACGGAACATCAGATATTCGCTCATTGCCTGTCAGTCCAGATTTTTTCAACATATAGTTGAAATTAATCCATCCGGTAAGCCAGGAATTATCGTTCTTTGTAATGTTAATTTCCAAACCTTCAATGTCCTCATAGTTATTGTTTTCCCATCTTTCATAATCAATTGAACCATTTGAATTAATATAATTGACGTCACCAGTTTGTCCAGAAGCATCTTTATAGTAACCAGATAAAGTTCCGATTATATTAATACCAAAGTCGTACGATAGCCCGAGCTCGTAGGAGATGGTTTTTGGTGGTGCAAGATTCGGATTGGACATTTGATAGAGCCCGTTTTTATCGTAACGATATCTATACAGATACATCGTATAATAAGGAGGATTCGATCTGAAGTGTCCGTAGTTAAAATAAAACTTAGAACGGTCTGTAACGGGAAAAGCTATGCCTAACCTTGGACTTACAATAAAATGATTTTCTATCGGTTGAAGAAAGCCGGGATTTTCTTTGTCGTACTCCACCCATTTTTCCCAGATGATTGAAGTGCCGGAAGCTAGAGCTGCATAAAATGAATCTGCTGCTTCACCTGCAGTTCTTGGTGCACCGCCAAATGCGGATGTAAATGCATACGCAAAATCATCTCCGCTCGGCCATTCACCTCCGCCTCCATAATAATAATCGATACGTGCACCAATGTTTGCAATTATCCCTTCATAAGTGATTTGATCTTGAAAATAAAATCCAGTTTGGCTTGGTACCCTGTGATAATTGTATTCATAGGTATTATACGGTCCGGTTCTGTTCCATTTTAACCACATAAGATGATTTATATCGATTCGGTTATGCTCAATTCCTGTTTTTAAATAATGATGTTCACCGATCTGAGAAACCAGATCAAATTTTAATTTGAGTTGCTGAGTATGGACATTTGTGTAGAGATCACCTTCTTTGCCACGGAATCTTTTTGATATTCCTGTTATTGCATCATAATTTGGATATGTATATAAAACTGTATCGCCTCCTGCTATCCAGACAACTTTGTTATTATTTGCGAATTGAAGTTTACCATAAGGCATTTCTGAAACAGGAAATGGACCGAAATGTGTAAGTGCTGAATTATTCCTGTTATCCCCAACAGGTGAGCCATCTTCTATTGAAAGATAACTTGCCGCAAAATCAAAAAAAGTTACCGGACTCAAAACATTATTAACATCAAAACCGAACATAAGAGTTGTTTGATCCAGTAATGGAAAAATTGGCGGATCGAACCAATAATTAATCCCACCATCTTTGCTGGCTATATCATTTACATATTTCAAATTATTGATTGGCATAAATCCACCTTCTCTTCCTGCATCAGGAGCATCGCCAAATGCCGGCTTTAAGGGACTTAGCCCAAGCTGCCTCTTCCACATTCCGTTCAGTGATAATGTCAGGGATTGTGATGGTCTTGCTTTTATAGTTGCCAGGGTTACGTAAGACTCATTGCTTGATCTTGCAAATGGAACTATATAATTAAAATTTTTTGTTGAATGTGATATGAAAAAAGTTGCTCCACCTAAGGCTTCACTAATAAACGGGATTGGACCACCAAATCCTAAATCAATATTATAATCAATTCCTTCTTCATCACGTGCGTGCTCTTCAAATAATTTTTTTTGTTCTTCTGAGACTGTGTATCCTAATTTCTCAAGTCCCTCATAATCAGGAGTTGCCATATGCATCCAGGCTCCGAGTAAATAATAATCCAATGGAGTTGCCATATCTGATGAATCTTTACCGAGATTAAAAGTTTCAGTAAGGTCGTTCCAGCCCGTCCATCCAATTTCCTGGTTTCCGTCGAATGCAACTCTGGCATCAAGATAGGGTGCAAGTTCTGGTCCGAATGGATCTGATAGTAAAGGACCAAATCTCTTTACGTGTTCAATATTTCTTGAAACATCTATCGAACCATGGTATCCATCCAGAGTTCCAGATTTTGTTGTAACATTAATTAATCCGGAACGAAAGTTTCCGTACTCAGCATTAAATCCGCCGGATAATAATGATACCTGATCTATGGCACTCAAAGGAACAATTGTCTCAGCATTTCCGACAGCCGCATTGTTATAACCCAAACCGTTGATAAAAGTACCTGTCTGGTCCGCAGAACCGCCCCTGATTTCTAAAAATCCATTTGTGCTGGTTACTCCGGGCTGTTTTTCCAAAAATGCATTTATGTCTCTGATTCCAGCGGTGTTATTTATCTGGTCTTCTGTTACAACAAGCTGTGTATTCGAAACTTCTTTATGCAAAACATTTCTTTTAGCAACTACAACAACATCTTCTCCCTGCAAAATGGAACTTGAAAGCTGAAAATCTAATTTTGTTACTCTGTCCGCTGAAACTAACACGTCAACAAATGTTTGAGCATTATAACCAATCATAGATGCTTTCACTTCATAAGTTCCTATTGGAACATTTATTATTATAAACTTTCCGTTTTCATCACTTGCTGCACCTAATGTTGTTCCATTTAACAT
>CAZLJI010000422.1:0-2891 GCA_964559565.1 uncultured Ignavibacteriaceae bacterium
TGAGCGTATCGTCAGAAAATATATATAAATCAAAATTCAAAAAATGTCAAATTTTTATTTGAAAATTTATACATCAGATGGAGTAGATGAACCAAATTTAACAACTGAAAAATATACAGTAGCATTATGTCCCACAAGATTTTTAGAACCCATGAGGAAAAGATTATTTTCAACTTTTAAATGTCTGTATTTATCTTTTCTCAAAAACTTAACATCATCAATAAGAATAAAAGATTTATCATTACTCCAAAGCAATTCACCGGCTTTAAGATCGGTAACTCTTTTCCAAACATTTTTATCAGTCATCCAAAGGTGAGATGAATCAACATCAAAAGTCTCATCTAATATAGTTACTCTCCAGATATCACTTTCAGCATCTTTAGCTTCCAAAACCTCATTCCAACCATTTATTCCTCTGAGATGCATTCCTTTAACAACTTCACCGGCAGGAATATATCCACATTCTTGTGTTTCAATTTCTTGCCAGACAGCAGGGCATCCACTGCCTTCTCCGGTCGGCAATGCATCTACAGAAGTAACTGTTGGACCTCCAACAGAAAGTGGTGGTTGATTAGGATTAAGGCCAGGAATTAATTGTATTCCTATACCACTTCCTATAATTTCCAATCTAGATACAGGAGTTGCTCCAAATGCAGTGGCGGCTTGAACTAAAAGACCGTTTTTAAACGACAACATTATTCTTTTATTTACACCGTGTATATCACTTAAATCAAATGCCAAAACATCTGCGTCAATTCCAGCATACCACTTATCTGTATCCCAACCTGCTTGAGCTTTATGATGAGCATAATAAGTAGTTGCTGAAACAGCTCCATTAACAAAAGCGGTTCCATTAACATGAAGAGGATATGTTGGTGCAGTAGTTCCAATTCCAACTCGACCATTTCCCTGAACAAACAACCCAATTCTATTACCTCTATCACCTGATGTCGGATTATAATATGTTGCTTCTGTTACTAAGAGAGGATAATTAGGACCCCAAAAACCCTCTGCTTTTGAACTACTAATATGTAATAAAGCACCAGCCCTATTTGATCCTAAACCTCCAACAGCGACATTTGAATGTGCCCATAGACTACCACTAATATCAACGTATGTATCGGTACCGTCTGGACGAATAATAACATGATCATATTTTTCTTTAGTCAATCCAAACTCATAATATGATTTAAAAATAAACGGACTTACATGACCATTGCCTGTTTGAAAAACCATGTTTCCCGTTGAATCACTATCTGGTTCAATTCCAACAAATGAAGAACTAAGATAAATACAAGCATTATTAGTTGTGGCCGTTCCATCAACAATAAGTTGTAATTTTGAAGATTCTCCCCTACCAGATGTTGTAGAACTTCCGGAAAGTAAAACATCTCCACCTAAAAAGAACCATCCTCTAGTAGCACTAATTCTATCATAAAGACTTCCTGCAAGAAGACCATCATCTTTTTGGAGAGCCTCGTTATCTAAATTATTAAAAACAGTAAAATTACCATTAGTCCAAATATATGAAGATGTAAGATTTACACTAGCACCTGTATCAGCCCACAGAACTAATCTTTTTGGAATATCAGTTCCTGTAAGACCCGATCCATCCAAAACTGTTCTTGCTTGATCTGCCCAAGAAGCAGATAAAGCATAAGAAGCAGATCCGTTTAATGTTCCTGTATTATGCCAATCAGGATCATGTAACAAATAAGATGCTGTTTGGGAATTTGAAGATGTAACTGCTCGTGAAGCAGATACCGAAAAACTTGAAGATAATGCCCAAGAAGCAGTGCCCACCATATTAAGTGTATTTTCAGGAAGTGGTTCTGATGGGTATACATAAGTAGCCCATGTTGAACGACTAGCATAACTTGCTGACAAACAAAATTGAGCCCAGTCAGCCGCAGGCGCTGAATCAGCAGAATCTGCATGTCCAGCATTGTCAGCCCAACTAGCAGATAAAGCATATGAAGCGCTAGGAACTGAACCAGAAATTGCTATCATATCAAGAAAAGATTGAATAGTTGCTCTTCTTGTGGTTACTGAAGCACTGTCATTTAATACAAAATAATCGTCCCAGGTTACCTCTGGCAATACATTGAGTTCACTTACTTTAATTGGAATAGGCATATTTTAAAATGGTGGATACGACGTTTTAGTTACAGTGGTATTCGTCTTTGTATAAATAAAAAACTTAGTTCCTCTAGTTGTATCTATTGTAGCTCCTCCACTTGGTATAATAGAAAAACGATACCAACTTCCAGATACATTGGTTAAATTTCCTGCTAAAGTTGCTGATGATCTAAAATAAGCACCAGAAACCGCAGTTGCACCAACATAGTTATTCGGTTTAATTGCATCCATTTGATAAGAATATGTTCCTGCTGGATCAAGATTATCCAAATAAAGAATTACTTGTTGAGTATCTGTATCTGTAGTAGTTGCTGGTGATTTAATATCACAAAGAGCCATTATAATTATTGTAGTTCCAGTAGAATTCGATGGAGAAATAATAAAATTGGTTATTCTTTGTTCGGTTGTAGTATTTGTTCCCCCAGAATCCAAAGTACTGAATGGACCCCAAATACGATACATATTAGTATCAACCACCGTATTAGCTACAAGTGCATATGAAGAAGAAACAACATAACTTGAAGATATTGCATATGAAGCAGTACCTTCTATCCAACTAGCAGTATGAGCATAACTTGAACTAATTGATACTGATGAAGTATAACTAGTTAAAGAAAGAGTAGCAATACTTGCACTAGTAGCTGTATCTGCTAAATAAGTTTTTACTGCATAACTTGCTGATCCATTATATTGACCTGTAAATCTCAAATATGACGCTGTGGTAGTATAAGATGCAGTAATAGATGTTATAG
>CAZLJI010000423.1:0-2880 GCA_964559565.1 uncultured Ignavibacteriaceae bacterium
CTAATCCCGTTTATCCGTTACGAGCAATATCATACACATGCAAGCGTAGATGATGCGGTGATGCTTAATCCGGAATACAACCGTAGTGACATTACTTTTGGAATAGGATATAAACTCGACAAAGGTGCCATGTTGAAGGTGGATTATCAAATCTTCCAGAACAAAGGCTCAGATCAAAATATGAAGCAGATAAATGCAGGGGTTGCAGTATGGTTCTAATTATGATAAAAAGGTTCTCCACGTGTCTTCTTTTCTTGGGTATTCTGTTTTGGACAATACCCGGGTTCTCTCAGGATATGTGCAAGCTCAATAAGAATGAGTATAAAAATATCCGCTCCTGTTTTAACGATTCTGCTGAACCTGAGTTGTTCAAAATACCGGAAAAGGCGCGAGAGGTACTTAATTATCTGTATCCTGAGGACTGCGTATACACTATCCAGGATTCATCAGCTATCCTTGGTTACTTACTTCAAACCCGCGCAAAAGGACGATATGACTATTTTGATTACGGCATTATATATGCACCTGACCTTTCAATTATAAGTGTATATGTTAGTGTTTATCGTTCAACGCATGGGGCTGGTATTAGTCAGAAAAAATGGCTAAACCAGTTTAAGGGGTACAAGGGAGGGAGTCTTGAATTAGGGTCTGATATTGATGCGGTTTCTGGAGGAACAATTTCATCCAAATCTCTGGTTAATGACATAAAACGCTGTCATTCACTTATGTCTGCGATTCTGCCCAAACAATAAATCAGCTTGTGGGCTGATACTCTCTTAGCCTAGCCAACCGCTTTTTTTGCATCTTAGTTGTAGGTCATATGAGAATCCGTTCTTGTATAGCCCTGATGCAAGAATTACAGCTCCTTGGACATGCAAATCCAAAAGCGTCTTTATTTTTATCTCATTATTAGTACTCACAGTATAAATATCTTGATTTATTTAAAGTAAAAATATGTCCTGGCTGTTTTATTTATAAAAGTGGAAAAGAGGTAATTCCAACCACCTTTCACCCAAATCCTGGCAGCAAACTGGCACCAAAGAAAAACCGTCTATAAAATAAATTGTAAGTGGTTGATCCTTAAGTGGACCCAGCTGGCCTCTAACGAGCGACCCCCTGATTATGAGCATTCTTTTTTCGATATGTTATTCGGTACGAAAAATTCGAAAAAATTGAGGTATTGTAAAAATTATTAGGGGTTTATTATGCATATGTGAATCATACAAATCAGAATTTATTTTTATATTTAAATGTCAGATCTACACGGTATATAAGTAGGCAGACCAGTGGAAAGGAAATATTCGCTGGGGTTTTAGAATGATGTATTGACTTTGCATTCTATAAAACATTAAAATTTCATCATTCAAAGGACATACTCTTTATCTTATTAAATATCCCATCTTATGAAAAGAATTTTACTGATTCAAACATTAGCAGTATTGACTGCAATGACAGGACTTGGGCAGACTGAGTTTGTCGGGGATCCCAATTTATCACAATATACGGATGGCAGTTATCCTCGCAAATTCTTCCTGCTGAATGATCAGTTTTACTTTTTCACCTCCAATGGGCTTTGGACTTCGGACGGCACTGAAGCAGGCACGCATTTGATTAATGAAGATTTTTTCGGAGTGAGCACAGTAATTACAAATTCCAGTAAATGTTATTTTATCTCAAATTACAATGAGTTATGGGAAACAGATGGTACAAGTGAAGGAACGTTCAATATATCAACAGATAATAATTATGGTTATATAGCAGATTGTAATAATCTCATCGCAAACGAAACAGATGTATATTTTGCAGGGTACATGAACGATGAACAATCTTTTTTTAATTATGACATAGAAAGTGCTGTTATCCAGGAGGTGAAGTCCCCTTCCGGTGATTATTTTTCTTATATGATTTCATACGACAAAATAGCTCTGAAGGAAAATATTTATCTGTTCAATTCAGAGAGCGGTCTGTTGAAGTTAACTGATAATCTTTGTGAAGAAATTAAGGATGAATCAGGTTCAGATATTGTTTCAACAGCTAGAATGACCCCGGTTGTATTAGACGATACCATTTATTTTATAAAATACAATATTGAATCTTTTGATCTTTATTATATTGATCCCCTGATTGCGAAAGCTGACCTGATAACTTCCAAAGAAAAGGATGTTCCATTTTCGACAAATCCGAGATTTTTATTCGGTGGGGAGAATGGATTATTTTTATTTGATGTGTATGAGGTAAATGCAGCGTATAAATCAGGTATCTGGAAAGTTAACAAGGAATCGGGGACATTGGTGCAAATTCAGGAATTTGATTTCGCACCTAATTATTTAACCTGTTATAATGAACTTATCAGGGGATTTTTTGAATATAATAACAAAGTATATCTTATCATTGCCAATTTGTTAAATAATAATTTGGCCAGGATGAACTTTATTTTCCAGTTTGATCCTGCAACCTATGACACACTGCTAATAGAATCATTTCCAATTGCACTCAACGAGCCCTTTCAACTCAGAGATTCCCTCTTTTTCTACAATGATGGTACTGTGCTTAACTTAAATACTTTGCTTTCGACCAGTACCGGTCTGTCAAATGACGATTTTTATGCCTGGGGTGACGATGTCTTTTACGGAGAGTACTCTGAGGAGTATGGAAATGAATTATACAGGTATAATATAGTAAACGAAAATTCGATACGTGTTAAAGATATAAACAGGTTGCCTGTGAGTTCAAATATCGGAGAGATGATGAATGTGAATAACAGGATTGTTTTTTCGGCACAGGATACATCATGGGGAATAGAATTATGGGGATTGGACGGTACTGAAATATTTATGATCAGGGACCTCTATATGGGTAAAGACGCATCTAACCTGCCGA
>CAZLJI010000424.1:0-2870 GCA_964559565.1 uncultured Ignavibacteriaceae bacterium
CGAGATGGAGATATTGTACATAGCTGTACGTTTACAGACTGCCAACCTATTGATGCACAAAAGGCAGTCTTGTCTAATTGTACCATTAACAACACTGAAGCCACTAGTACACAGGCTGCAATTGCCTTTGATGCAAACCATAGCCTATCAGCTACAAGTATAGATGTTACCAGCACAAATGCAGGATATCACATCGAATTAGGGACTGCTGTAGACGCTTTCACTTTGACCGATGTAACATTTACAGGAACGCCGGGAACAGACAAAATTCACGTTTTAAAGACAACGGGCACTGTAACAATTACAGTATTGGGAACAACAAATCTTACTGCTTCTGATGTTACAAGTGAAGGTGCTACAGTTGTATTAGTATCTGGTGTAACATTAGAACTTACAGGGTTACAAACTGGTTCAGAAGTAAGGATTTATGAAGCAGGCACAACAACTGAAATTGATGGTGTAGAAAGTTCAACAACTACATTTAGTACAACAGTTACTGTTTCATCTGTAGATATTGTAGTATTTGCATTGGGGTATTTGCCAATTCGGTTGTTGGCTGTGTCCACAGTAGCGGATACAAGTATTCCAATTCAGCAAAGCGTTGACCGTGTTTATACAAATCCGACTTAAAATTAGGATTATAAATAGTTAGAGGGTGTTTTTTGATTACTTTGTTGTTTAACTAGGAGTACGTCCAGTGGCTTTAATCATAGACCCAGATTTTCTTAACCAGAATACAGAAGTAGTTTTTGATACTAGTGCTAAGACTATTCAGCTTTTGGTTGCTGGTAACCTATCAAATGATGGTGTTACTCTACAAGCATTATACTCCTTCTGTAAAGAAGAATGGAAAAATGATGGTAATTTGATTAAATTCCCATTCCCTTTCACTCCAATTACGTCAGAACAGTTTGAATTAGCAGATGGTTGGAATTTTAAAGATGTTACAACTCGAAAACTTATCCGTACAGGTGGTTGGGCAGTAAAAGGCACAGGTGGTGTATCTCAAGAAGAATGGGCTGGTATCGTAACATTGGGTAGTTTGGCAGCAACAGATGAGGTTTATTATCAGCAGGTTCTTTCTGGACTTCCTACAAATTTTGCTTTCCAAGGTGCCATTAACGAACCAATTGAAATTTATGCTTCTGGTACTGGTGGGTTTGATCGTCGTACCACAACAAATCTATTCGTTCGTGAATGGATGAAAACTTACGCCGATTCATCGTTAAGCGATATCGGTGTAACCAGCATGACGTATCAGGTATATCGATTCCCATTGGCTAACGCTTCAGATTTAAAGCTTTCTGGTGTTGAAGTCAAAATTGATACAGAAACACCATATACCGGAATGTCAATTAGCTATGAAGACACACCAGTAGTACGGTCCATTGGTGGTGTAAATTATCAATATGATATCATCATTAATGGTAATGATGCTACAGCAGAACAGATTTACAACTTTGCTCAACGTCAATTGCGTCGTTCGGCAGATATTGACTCTGGTGCGGGTGTTGTAGTAGGTAAGACTGCTGAAAACTTACTTACATTCGTTGGTGATAGTCTAAAGACTGCTACAGGCGTATATATTGACAACTTTGCAGCAGCAGACACTAACCGCTTGACCATGACCGATATTTCTGGTGTTGAACGGACCTTCCCATTCACTGCCGTACTAACATTACAATTTGGTGATAACCTAGTTGCTGATCCAAACAGCAAGTATTGGGTTTACTTCACCAGTACATCAGGAAATAATAATTATGGCACACAGAATGCAGTTCTAGTTTCTACAAATACCTCTGGTGTGTACATGAGTGCATATATTTCTGGTGCAAGTTCTGCTGCACTTACTTTTGCATATGATAGCAACACACAAGGTGGTCGAACTCTGGGAACTGATGCACCTGTAACAGCAGTCGCAATTGGTTTAAATACTTCTCAGTACGTGAAAGCAACTGGTTCAATTCTACGTTCAACATCTAACCAGATTGCACTTTCTAGTCCACTTGAACGGACATTTAGTAATCCATAGTCCTTATAGTTCAAGGACTTATAGGATTTTATTTGTGGCTTTGTACTAGGGAAATAAGGGAATGATGGTGTGGCTAACGTTACATTTGATGGACCAAACAAATGTATTGACATCAATCCATTAGCCACGTCTATCTCTGTCAAAAGTGATATTTATAGTGAGTGGAAACGCTGGGTATTACAAGAGGATAATTCTAAATATTTACAAGCCATTCGTTCTATCGGTGGTGACCCCATCAGTGGTGGCCTATATGCAGGCGATATTTACTTTTTAATGAATGGTTGGAAAGTGTGTGTTTATGGTTCCGTTGATGTAAATGGTGTTATTTATTCAGATGATGGGTCATCTCCATATGATGTTGAGCCGGGAACATTCCTCGTTACTGGTATTGTTTCTAACTTAGTACAAACTGTCGGTACTGGTTCTGATTTGTGGAATCAGGCTATGGATGGTGTTTATACTGCTGGTGATATTCTTAAAATTCTTGCTGCTATTGCTGGCGGTAAAGCTTCTGGTTGTCCTGCAAACCCAGTTTTCCGTAACCTTTCAGATAATAAAGATGTGGTCACAGGTACCGCTGATTCGGCAGGTAATAGGACAGGAGCTACGTATAATCCCTAATGTCATGGAATGGAAGCAACTGGCACCAAGGAAACTGGTTCGATGCATATTGGTTTAATCCTACCTCCGGTGGTGGTTATTCTTTTTATGTCACATTGAGTAATACTATTGGAATCAGTGATACATTGTCAAAAGCTGGAATTTACGTAAAATCTGTTACTGATACTGTTGGTTTTTCAGATTTACTTACAAAATCAGCAGGAATAGTTCGTAATTT
>CAZLJI010000425.1:0-2866 GCA_964559565.1 uncultured Ignavibacteriaceae bacterium
TTAATTGCACCCATATATGTGGTATTCTCGATAACAATGGTCAGCTCATCTTTTCCAGAATATAAGTCCACCATTCTACCAAAAATATCAAGGGAGCTAAAATAATAGATAACATCTTTGCCCGTGATAATATATTTGTCAACAGTCTCCCATCCGGTTTTATACAAGGCTCGTTTCAGAAATGAAATCTCAAGCTTATCCTCAGTAAAAGTCAGTGATAGACCCAACCTGAAGGATCCATTTATCTCCTGGTTAAAAAAGTCAAGATTCTTTTCCAGGGAATTCCTTACCTTACCATCATCCATGATGAACATAATTGATGAATAAGCCGAGCCGATAATATCCCCTGTCAATCCCAAATAATGGTTGATAACTGATTCTTTATTAGCAGTCACTCCAAGATTTCGAGAAATATTGGCCTCTATCTCAGCTCCACCCGATAAGCTAATAGGTAAAGGTGAAATTAAACCCAGGCTTGCTTTTGCTGATCCGGACCCGGTAATTGTAATTCCGCTTTTCTCCTGGACGTAATAATCATCCAATAGAAGATTATCAATTAAATAATCACCTATTACAGAAGAAAGTCGTATTAATGAATTATCTAAAAGTCCAAAATTAGCACATGAATAAAGGTAATATTTAGCAATTGCCTCCTTGTCACTTTCAGAAACATAGTTAAAAAGGTAATCAATCTCACTTTGTACTTTGGCCTCAGCTTTCACCTGTGCAGTTGCCGATAATCCAGCCTGGAAATCATTGACCTTAATTAAAGCCTCTACGCCTGCACTTTCCCCTATTCCAAAATTCGCATTGTCGCCCAGCACAATTTCAGTATTTTCGGGATAATAATCAGAATTCAGACTCTCAGTAAGCCTGGTGGCAGAGTTGGCGGTAAGACCTGCATTTAATCCTGCACCAAAAGTTAAGGATCCCTGGATAGTATTGGTTTCTGACCAATACTTAGCGTATTCTGCGTCAACAGTCGATACACTGAATGATATTGGGTTTTCCAGGTTCTTGTTTAGTACCTTGAAGATCTGAAACTGAACTTCTCCTCCAACTTGTTTCGAAAGGAGTTCTCCTTCGATGAATATATCGACAATTCCGTTATCATCTGAATAGTAAGTTTTTACTCCACTACTATGGGAGAGAAACACTGGGATTCCAAGACCAGGCGAATGATCCAGTTGGTTATTGATGTAATAATACCTGTGGACAGATTTAGCATTTACCATTGCTTTGCTTACTTCTGGATTTGGATCAGGAACAAGCGATTCAATTACGAAATCTCCAACAACCGGATCCATGTAAATATCCCTGTTAATTAATGGTTGATCCGCTAATAGGTTGATATCTGTAATCACCTTTTTTTGGTATCCGGGGGCAACTGCCGTCAACTCATAACCATATCCAAATGGCAAGTTGTAAATAACGTAATCTCCCGATTCATTTGTGTTTATTAAAGTAGAGTAGCCAGTTGCTTCAACCTGGGCTTCAGCGATTGGTAAACCTGTTTCATTATCAATTACTGTCCCCATTATAGTACCCAAACTTGAGAAGCTGCTACCTTCTATCAGTACCCAGGAATCATATATTTCGTCTCCCATATCCGCTATGGCCAGTTTTATATGGTGTATTTGATCCTTGGTAATATTTGCCGCTGCAGTGAGTACAGTTGTAAAACCATCAGCCTGTAAGTTATAATTTCCCAGTTCATTGCTGATGTAATAACTACTGTTCACAAGATGATTTATTGAGGAGATTGAAACCGGCTGTGAAGTGCCCGGAATAAGGGCAATGTTTTGACCATCCAGCAGAAATGCAAATACATCATTAAATTGCAAAAATTCTGGATATTCCTCAGATAAGAGGATATAATTGAATGTTAAGAAGCCACTGGTTGGAACGAAATCGAATTCCAATACACAAGCATCATAAGTTGCTGCACTAATAATATTTGTTAATTCATTATCTCCATTTAAACCATTATTATTGGAAGTAGAGGGACTGTTGTTTGGGCCAAGTATAGACTGTGCCCAACCACTACTGAGAATAATACCGGACTCAAATTCCAATCCAGTTGATTTTCCATTATTAAATGAACCGGCAGCTAGGCTGGCTCCATTAAATTTTACATTAAATATTTCAATACCAGTTCCTAGAATTGAGGTAATCAGGTTTTCAGGTGTCAGATTCGCACCTAATGGTTCAATAATTATGCCGAAATCGCTTTTTGAGAGGTTTGCATCAGCTTTCAATGCAGGAATCCCAGTGTCTCCAATCCTTTCAGGAATGGTTTTCTGGCCAGCCATTTCTTGAGTTAAAAGAATCGAAGAAAGAATCAGGCATAGGGTTAGTAGGTTTTTCATAACTGTTGAGTTTTAGTTTTGTTCCTCTAATAATAAAGCTCACAATCGATTGATTATTCATAAGCTTAAGTGAGAAAATTATTACATAGGAAGATAAGGAAGATCTCTCAATAAAGTTTTTCAGGATAAGTCAATTACATAGAATGACTAATGGAAATGATAAGTTTATGATAATTAATGATAAATAGTCGGCTTATGCAAATAATCAGATTATGTATAAAAAAAGTGGATTAATCACAAAATGCAGCATTTATGCGGATTAAGAAGGGTAAGCTGTATAGCAAAAAGGAATTTTTGATTCATTTGGGCTGTCTGGAAGTCCATGAAAAGCGACTTATTTATTGAACATTACTGTTTTCTGGATGAACTTATAATTTTGTTGAGTGCCCAGTGCAATTTTCGAAGAGAATGAGACATCAATTCCGGTCTGAATTGCAGGTTCTGTCGCATCTACTCTCAATAGTTATTACTTTGGGGTTTACAAATCATAAGGAGCC
>CAZLJI010000426.1:0-2866 GCA_964559565.1 uncultured Ignavibacteriaceae bacterium
CGCTTGATAAATCGGAAGCATTGAATTGCACTTCATAAGTTCCAGCTTGCTTGAATTCATTACCCAGTGTTTTTACTTCCCTTCCGAGTATGTCATAAATTTTTATTCGAACTACATCTGGTTTTATTATGCTGTAGCGAATAGTTGTAGTTGGATTGAAAGGATTTGGATAATTCTGGTATAAAGTATAATTCTCTGGCAGAGAAGTTAGTTCATCCTCCACAGAAACAATTGGCGGAATCGGAGGAAGAACAACAGACTGCTCTTCGGTTGAAATTGTAAAGACAGCAGATCCATAAGCGGGTAAGGTAACACTGAAACTAGAGAGGTCACTTCCCAACTTCTGAAAACTTGTATCGGAGTACAAATTATTTATCCAGTAAGTCGAGCCCTGATTAAACCCACCAGTGAATTTCAGGTTAGCTGTGGTTAGATTCATTGTAACTGTTTTACTGCCGCTGCTGAAGTTAGCTACTGTCAATCCGTTTGAATCGTTAAAAGGTCGCAAGAAAGAATAAACTAAACCATCCGAAGTTGTAATTCTGTCAAAATCAGATTCATCAGAACTGTTTACCTGCCCATCTCCGTTTGTATCCAGCTTGTGCTGAGAGAAAGCTGAAAATTGTGAACGGATTTGAGCTATCCTCTGGTAATGAGGAGTGAGAAAATCTCTTCCAGCAAAATTCCAATCAATTATTCCTCTTCTTCTGACATTCAAATCAGGTTCACCCGGATTGCCTAAACCTTTACCCCAGCCGACTTCCTGTCCGTTCATCATCATCGGCATTCCGGGAGCAGTGAAAATTACAGTTGACATCGGCATCGTCTTTTCGAATGAGTTATAAATGTAGGTGATGCGATCTTCATCCTGTGATTCCATAAATCTCATAAAGTAAGAATTTTCCCCGGGGTGAAATCCAGTGTTATCCAATCTCGAATGCAAAGTATTTATTCCACTAATATTGAAATTGAAATCACGGACAGCATTAAAGTAAAAAGCAAAATCGTAACTTGCATCAAGTCCGCCGTTTTGATCAGCATAAAGGACTTCAGTACCAACACCTGTTCCATCATCTTCTCCAAGAAGCAGAATTTCAGGTTTAATAACTTTCAAAGAATTTCTAACGGGAATTCCCATATTGCTCTCACCATATTTTCTGTGAACTCCCCAGTAAACATCAAACCTGTAACCATCAATTCCGAATTCTCTTACCCAATAATCATAAACATCAATCATATATTTTTTTGCATCAAGATCTCTCCAGTCGTAATTCAGAAGCGCATCACTAAAACCGCAGTAATAATAAATTCCCTGAGGAGTTACACATTGCCCTAATCCGTTATCGTTATGAGGAATGAATTGTCTCTGATAATAATTCCAGTATTGAGAGTTATCCTTGTAAAGCAAAGCTTCCTGCGCAAAAGGATGTTCCCTTCCTGTATGATTTGGAGTTATATCCTGTATTACTTTCAACCCAAGTTCGTGAGCTGCATCAACAAAATCTTTGTAGTCCTGATTTGTTCCTAATGAAGTTTCAACTTTGGTAAAATCTATTGTATTATAACCAATGTTAATTTGATTATCAATATTTCCAGGAACTTCAGTTACCGGCAGAACCCAGATAGTATTAAAGCCCATTGCTTTTATGTACGGAAGATTTGCAATCGCAGCTTGAATTGTTCCTGCAGGAGTAAATGCTTTGAAGAATAATAAATATATCCTCGCATTCTTTACCCAATCAGGATTATTAGCGTATCCTGCAACCTTTACATTTTCACTATCAGGAATCACAACAAAAAACTTTCTGGTTGAATCTAAATTATTATCAGGGTCTTCAACAGTGAGTGATAAATAATATTCTCCCGGAAGTGAAGGTTTTGTTGTCATTACTTCAACATTTGTCTGTCCGTTGATTCCAAGTGATTGCGGATTATTCAAATCTTCTTTCCACAAATAAGTTAAATTTTGTCCATCAGGTTCAGTGCTGTTTGCACCACTTAGTGTTAATGTATTTCCATTTTGAGTGATGTCAATATGAGCCTTCGGGATATGATTTACTTTGCGAATTATATTAAGCGTATCAGAAGTTTCTGTCTGACTTCCGATAACAGCCTTGATAACAAATTTATTTTCACCTTCCAGTAAGTAAATTATTTTGTTAACTCTTCCTTGAGTAACCGCAACATTCCACGTCGAATCAAATCGAATAATCTGTGCAGAAGTAACTGTTGTATCAAATCCGCCATTTTGGTCGAAGATAGCTCCTTGCAACGGCCAGAATGTCTTCCAGGTTTCAGCAGGAAGAGTTAAAAACTGAATCACGTTTGCCTGTACAGTGAAAGTTGTTGTGTCCGCACTCGAAGTTCCGATTGTACTTTCTGCATATAAGATCAATTGATGTTCTCCATCACCAAGCGGAGTTGGTGGAGTGAACGAAATCTTATTCGTCACCGGATTATATAAATCTCCAATTCCTGTGTATTCATCATTGTCAATTATTATTTTTATCGTACTTGTGTCAACACTTGAAGAAATCGATGGAAACAGATAAGCAGTAATTTCAGGAAATCTTGTTCTTACCACACCCGAAGCAGTCGTCGAATTGGGAAGAAGGTAGTGAATGGTAGGATTCCTGATGAATAAATACGAGTTATTATTATCATTTGGATTCTGCCTTGGATTCAATGGATCAGAAAACCAGGTTCCGTCATTAAATTTATATTGATAGGCACCGGGTATGCTCACAGGTGCAGGAAGAGGATTCGGCCCGCCAACTCTGAGCTTAACTGTTTTATAATATGTATTAGTATTTGCATCATAATTCATTAGTGAATTTGCATTCAGTACCCAGCTGTTAAATTCTCC
>CAZLJI010000427.1:0-2862 GCA_964559565.1 uncultured Ignavibacteriaceae bacterium
TTAAGGTAATTTATTAATCTTCCTATGTGATAATCCAAATTCTCAACCATACCAGCATATAGTTCCATCTTCTTACCAAGAATTGCTTTTGCTGCAGGAGCTAGGACAAGCGGATCCGGAAGGAACCACATTCTTTCAGCCAGCTCCGTACCAGCAGGGACAATGCCAAGTTCAATTTGTTTTTTTAGCCGCTCTTCGCGAAGCTGGTCCCAGCCCTTATCGTATTCACCCACATGCCGGTTGCGCCAATCCTTTGGGAGGTGATAAGGATCGTGAGGAGCTTGGTGTGCGACGTAGGCAAAAAATGGTTTGCCATCTTTTCTGCTATCTTCAATAAATCCAATTAGCTTGTCGGTGTAAGTTTTAGTAGCGTAGAAATCGCCAGGAAGTTCAGTAAGGTATTTTCCGTCTTCAGTGTAAGTTGATTTTGGAGATGCAGCAGTAAAGTTTGTCATGTCCCAATAACTTCCCGCTCCATCAAGAAGAGCGAAATCTCTTTCGAATCCTCTGGCTGAAGGGATGAGCTCAGGTGATTTTCCCATATGCCATTTACCAACCATGTAAGTGTGATAACCAGATTCTTTAAGTAAATGGGGCAGTGTAGTAACTTGAGTATTCAGATGACCTTCATAACCGGGAACACCATTCTGGTTTGGTGCAGTCCATTCGTTCATATTGCCAAGACCGTTTAAGTGAGTATCAACACCACTTAAAAGCATAGATCTTGTCGGCGAACAACTTGCGTGTGTATAGAAATTAGTAAATCGCGTTCCTTCATTTGCCAGGTTATCAAAATTTGGTGTCTGGATCTCACTACCAAACGAACCCAGATCAGAGTAACCCATATCATCAGCAAGAATTATTACTATGTTTGGTCGTCGCTGTGTTTCTTGCGCAAATATATCAAAGCTAGTTGTAAACGAAACGAACAGTAAAAGGATAACAGATAATTTCAAGCTGCCAATTAGCCAGCCAATACTGTCCGGTCCATTTTCTTTTGCAGATCTAGACCGATTAAATTCGGAGACATTCGGAAGTTTTACTGTCTTCACTTCATCAATCATAGTTGAACTCCTTCCATTATAAACGTTATTAAATTTTAATTTTGTTTTTTTCAAACTCTCTAATTCAAAATTAGTCTGCTAATTATTATTCAACAGAGATTCATTCACTTTAATTATAACATTTTTACAAAGACTTTTAACTGAACCTTTAAGTATGTTAAACGCATTATTGTGAAAATTAGTTTCCAATTCATCCATACTGCTAAAAGCTATCCTGATCATCAAATTATTATCCGGACTAATGTCCAACTCGAATTCGCTGCAATAATTTTTAACTAATGTTTTGAGAGATTCCATTGTTTGGTAAAATTCAACTTTTTTCTTTTCATCTAATCTTGCGCTAATTGTTACAGTTTCCATATTAGTATGATTCTTATATTGAAGTGGATATTATTTTACGGGTTGCCGACGAATATTAGCCAATAATTCAGCCAGTAGATAATAGTTCGAATATGCTAATTTTATGAAGGAATTTGAAAAAGATTATTGTGGATGGTCGTTATATTTAACGAAAGTCGTTAAATTAAACGCGAGATTATTCAGTTGCAGCTCTTTTGATTCCCAACTTCCGCATCTTAGATCTTAGCGTCTCAGGATTGATTTTTAGAATCACAGCAGCACCACCGGAACCGCTTATTTTCCAGTATGTCTTCTCAAGAATTTTTAAGATATGGTTTTTTTCAAGCTCTTCAAGTGCAATATTCTGTTTAGAATCAGCGCTGGTTTCAATCAACGATTCAATATTCAACTGATTATTACTTGAAGTTATTATTGCACGCTCAATAACATTTTCAAGCTCACGAACATTTCCGGGCCAGGAATAGTCCATAAGTTTCTGTAGAGATTTTTTAGGAATTACCTTTACCGGTCTGTTAATTTTTTCAGAATAGATTTTTGTATAATGTTCTGTGAGGGGAACTATATCTGCTTTTCTTTCGCGAAGGGGAGCAACTGAAATTGGAAATACATTCAACCTGTAATAAAGATCATTCCTGAACTTTCCCTTTTTGATTTCATCTTCAAGAACTTTATTTGTTGCAGATATAACTCTTACATTGGTTTTAATAGTTTTAGAACTGCCAATTCTTTCAAACTCACCCTGCTGTAAAACGTGTAAAAGTTTTGGCTGTAGATTCAACGGCAGCTCACCAATTTCGTCAAGGAAAATTGTTCCGCCGTTTGCTAATTCAAACCTGCCGATTCGTTTTTCAACTGCACCGGTAAAAGCTCCCTTTTCATGACCGAATAATTCACTTTCGATCAGGTTTTCGGGAATAGAAGCACAGTTAACTTTTACAAATGGTTTATTTTTACGGTTGCTTTCTTTGTGGATGGCACGAGCAATCAGCTCTTTCCCGGTTCCGGTTTCACCCTGGATAAGAACAGATGCATCAGTCGGTGCGACCTGCTCAATCTTATAGTGAATGTATTTCAACTCCTCACTTTCTCCAATCATTTCAAACCTTTGGTCGGTAAGTTCAAGTTGATCTTTTAAATAAATATTTTCTGCTTTGAGTAATTCATTCAGTCTGAAGATCTCTTTTACCTGTTCTTGAATTTTCTCACGGGCTTCTACTAATTCAGAAATTTCAATTGTCAATCCAATCAGATATTCCTCACCCTCGACAACAATACGAGTAGCATTAGCGAGCACAGGTATTCTCTTCCCGGATTTAGCTACGGCAAGGTGTTCTACTTGTGTATTACCAATTGTAAAAACCTGTTGAAATGCAGCCATAACTTTTTCTTTATCAGCATCATCTATAAAATCCATCACAGACTTGTTATTCATCTCTTC
>CAZLJI010000428.1:0-2858 GCA_964559565.1 uncultured Ignavibacteriaceae bacterium
AAGCCCACCACGTTCTCCAGAATGGAGGATTGATTACTATAAAAATCCTGGCTGCTTTTTCATTCCAAAGTCCATCACTGTTTGTCGCCTTAACCTGAAAAACGTATTCGCCAGGATCAAGATTTGTATAAGTAACAAATCTTCTTTTACCGCTATAGATCCAATCATTATCAAAGCCTTCCATAAAATATGCGTACTCGTTCATTTCGGGGGCATTATAATCAAGTGATGCAAATTGAAAAGAAAAATCATTTTGATTATATGATAGCTCAAAATTTTTTGAATTAAATATGCTTGTTCTAATCGTAGACTTACTTTTGATTTCTGAAGGTTGATTGAGAATTTGAAAATCAGTTATAATAACGGGTTGTAAATATGTCGATAGTTTTATTCGTTCGGGATCAAAATAATTCAGTCCATTTGTACATCCGAAAAGCATAGTACCTTCGGAAGTTTTAAATGCAGCGCTTGAGTTAAAAGAGCTTCCCGACAATCCGTCAGCAACAGTAAAATTTGTAAAGTGTTCTTCCCTGATATTAAAAAAAGAAATTCCCGTACTTGTTCCAATCCAGAGATTTCCATTCTCATCTTCCAGTATACTTTCAATTGCATTGTCAGGTAATCCGCTATCTACCGTGTAGTACTTTATTTCAACATCCAACTTTGAACCATCGCTGCTTCCGGAATCTTTTTTTATCATAAACCTATTCAAACCATTTGCCGTTCCAATCCACAAAATTGTTTGATTGTCTGGCTTGCTGCTACTGGTTGATTCACAAATTGTATAAATACTATTGCTGCTCAGTGCTTGTTCATTTTTCGCCGAGGTGTTCCAACAATAAAAGCTATTCTGCTTTTCAGAATTATATAGATTTAAACCTCCCCCATTAGTCCCGATCCAGATTCTTCCTTTAGAATCTTTATAAATTACCCAAACATCGTTATGACTCAGACTTGAAGAATTATCTTTTTCGTTTCGCCAGTGATTGATTTTATTAGTTTTTGTATTTAGTCTTGCCAATCCACCTCCCCAAAATCCAATCCAGATCATTCCATCATCATCTTCAACAATGGTTTTAACATAATTAAAAGCGGAAGCATTGAAGTTCGGGTTATCAACCTTCCGGGATTTGAGCTGTTTATTTTTAAGATTTAATTCTTTTAATCCTTGTCCGTAAGTTCCAATCCACAAATTATTCGAGGAGCCAGTTAATAAAGACCAAATATTTAATGAGTGTAATTCTGAGTTTTGAATGATAGATGAATTTCCCGTTTTATTTTTGAAGCCGAATAAGCCTGCATCTGTTCCAAACCAAAGTGATTCGTCTGTTGTCTGCGTAACAGCTCTTACATTTTTACCTGATAATTGCTGAAGAATATCTGACAATTGATTTTCCGAAGCAACCAGGTTAAACTTTGATCGTTTCTGAGAATAGAAATTCAAACCGTTCTCTGTCGCAATCCATACTACTCCCGATTTGTCAACGATTATATGGTGAATCTGGTTACTCACTATTTCTGAATAACCTTCTTTTGTTTGAAGAAATCTTTTCTCAAAACCGGAATTTAAATTCATCTCAACAAGTCCCCCATATGTGCCAACCCACAAAATTTTTTCATCCAGATAATATTCTTCAGCAACTGAGCTTACACTTTTTCCGAATTGTAAAGCATCACTCTCCGGTAAAATTATTTGCGATAATTTCTCTTGTACAGGATCAAAATTAAATACGCCATTAAGTGCGCCTATCCAGATCGTATTATCAATGAACGATGATTTAGTCAGATACCATATTGGATTTTTAAACTCGGCGAAAACTTTTTTAAAAGGTCTATCAGTCTGTTGAGGAATGAATTTATCTAGTCCGGCGTAGGTTCCAATCCAGATGTTTGAGTTTTGATCTTCTATCACCGAGGTAATAAAATTGGCTGATAACAAATTCGGATTATCTGAGGTATTCTGCCAATGATCAAATTTGTTTTGTGAAGGATTAAATCTGTATAGACCATTACGATATGTACCAATCCAGATGTTACGCTTACTATCCTCGTAGATATACGTAATATTTATCTCTTCAGCGGGTGCAGAATCAAGTTCCCAATGCTCGAATTTGTTTGTACGTGGATCAAATTTATTCAATCCTCCGCTTTTAGTCCCTATCCACAAATTACCAGAATGATCTTCCCATAATGCCCAAATTATATTTTCTGAGAGAGAGGAATTATCATTCGGATCATTACGGTAAACTTTTACTTCATAACCATCGAATCGATTTAATCCATCATCAGTTCCAAACCAGATAAAACCGGTTCGGTCCTGCAGCAAACAATTTACAAAGCTGTTAGATAAACCTTCCTGCACAGAAAAATGGCCGAATGAAATATTCTGAGCCTTGCTTTGTAAAGGAATTAAAGCCAAAATAATTACAAGTAAAACATAAGCTGTTATATTTTTCATATTGTTTATCATCAAGTTTAAGCTATGAATGTTATTAGAAAATCGCAAACTGAGCTATGACCATAGAAAGATTATTATTTTCAACACTATTAGCTTTTAATAAGGAAGGCTAATTTTCCCCTGCAAATAACTGTATTATTTCACTAAATTTGACAGTAATTAAAAGAAGTTTTCATTAATGTCCTCAAATAAAAAAATAGTCGTAATTGGCGCCGGAATTTCTGGTCTGACCACAGCTTATCTTCTATTTAAAGAGGGATATGATGTGGTAGTCCTTGAGCAGAAAGATAAAGTTGGCGGCTCAATTGAAACAGTTACTGCTGAAGGATTTCTTTTCGATCGCGGACCAAACAGCGGATTAGAAACAACCCCGATTATTCAACAGCTCGTAAAGGAATTG
>CAZLJI010000429.1:0-2854 GCA_964559565.1 uncultured Ignavibacteriaceae bacterium
AATTTCAATATCACCAATTGGCAGAATTGACAACCCTTCTCCCAGCACCCACCAGCTTTGGCCTGAGTTAAAGCTTACATACATTCCAACATCACTGCCAAGATATAATCTTTCAGGCTCAACGGGATCAACAATAAAAGCATTAACCGGTGCATCTGGCAGATTGCTGCTGATATCGCTCCAGGTTGTACCTTTATTCGTACTTCTGAATACGTGAGGTTGCGGATCTTTCCATTTTAATCCGTTGAATGTTGCGTAAACTATATTTTCATCTGTAGGATCAACGGCAACACGTGTTACCCATCTTTCTGGCAAGCCATCAGAAATTTCAATCCAGTTAGTTCCGTTATCAGTAGAAACCCAAATATGCGAGTCATCCGTTCCAACATAAATTACTTCGGAGTTTGTTGCAGCCACAGCAATTGTAGTTATTGTTCCTAATCTTCTGCCCGGTACCCAGTCAGTTAACTGCGGGCTTATCTTAACCCAATTGCTTGCACCGTTAGTAGTTCGGTATAAATAATTTGTTCCGTAATAAAGAATAAGATTTGTATTTGGGTCCATAATTACCGGAGTACTCCAGTTAGTAGGTTCACTTCCACTAATGCCGTTTGTTGCATCAAAAAAATTATTCCCTCCATCTGTAGACTTTCCAAGACCTCCGTTTTGCGACTCAGCATAGATGATATCCGGATTTGTAAAATCAACGATAACATAAAATCCATCTCCGCCATAAATATGATCCCAGTTATCCAGTCCCCCATCCAGTGTCCTGTTTGTACCATTATCCTGCGTACCACCGTAAGCGGCTAGAGGATTACTTGCATCGAGACCAATTTCATAAAATTGAGTTGCAGGAATTTGGATGTGCGGACCCCAGCTTGCACCAGCATTTGTCGAAATATTCATACCTCCGTCATTTCCTAATATTGCTATGTTAGGATCGGTTGGATGAAATGCAAGTGCATGATGATCAACGTGTGGTTGATAATCGAGTGCCCAGTTCGTTCCTGAATTACCTGATCTCATGATCGGAACATCCATAACAAAAACAATATCTGGATTAGTTGGATGAACTCTCACCTGTCCGAAATACCAACTGAATCCGGCATCACCATCCTGCAATTCGTTATCCGCATCAACGTCTGTCCAGCTGTCACCAAAATCTATTGACTTAAACAAGCTGATAATGTTGGCCCCATCGTTATAAAGTGAGTAAACGATATTGGGATTACTTTGACTGATTGCTAAACCAATTCTTCCAACATTTCGTGCAGTTGGATCGGGAAGCCCTGCCGAAGCGGGAATCAACTCCCAATTATTTCCACCATCAGATGTTCTATGGATACCGCTTGAAGGTCCATATAGATGTGATGAGTTTGGTCTTCTTACTCTTTCCCACATTGCTGCAATCATTTTATCGGGATTGGTTGGATCCATTATAATATCAATCGCACCGGTGGAATCAGAAATGAATAAAGATTTATTCCACGTTAGTCCAGCATCTGTAGATTTATAAACTCCTCTTTCCTCGTTTGGTGCAAAGTAAGAACCAACTGCAGCAAGGTAAATTATATTTGAATTTGTGGGATGAACAAGAACTCTTCCAATTGAAGTTGTTTCTTCAAGTCCAAGGAACTGCCAGGTACTTCCTGCATTAGTTGATTTGAAAACACCACCACCGGGAAAATTATTATGACCACCGTTTGCCTCGCCTGTTCCGACATAAATTACATCCGTATTTTGCGGATCGATTGCAATATCACCAACAGTTAAAACAGCAAGTGAATCGAAAATAGGTAACCAGCTATTACCCATATCAGTTGATTTAAATACTCCACCAGTTGCAAATCCAGCGTAAACAATGTTCGGATCTGAAGGATTAAATTCGATATCAACAACTCTGCCGCCAACATTAAGTGGACCTATGAATTCCCAGGCAACGGCATTCAATCCTTTGTTTAATCTATTCTCAGCAGTTTCTCTATGAAGTTTATGTGCTTGTTCGAGTGCATCAAGAGTTGCTCGAGGATCAGCATTTAGGTGCGGCCAGGTTTTCTTGAGGTAAGCCCATTCATAAGGATATAACTTTTTTTCAGTTTTACTTTTTTCTTTTTTAGAAAAAATATTTTCATCCGGCAAAAAATTATCACTAAAAAATACAATGGATAATATTAGCGAAATTGAAAAAGCTAAAAATTTAAATGACTTCATACACTGCCTTGTTAAGTTGGTTTAAAAATGATTTATATTATTTGTTCGTTAGTAAGATATTCTGTTTTAAATATCTTCCACTTTCCATCTTCCTTTTTCATCAGATGAATTCCTGAAGCACGGGTTGGAGGGAATCCTTCTCCACGCACTGCTCTTGTTGTTTGCATATAATATACTTTTGCATCTTCGTCTGAAACTTCCAATACTTCTATTTGTTCAAGATTGAATTTCAAATCAAAGTTTTCAAACACATAATCCATCCCCTGAATTGTTGATCGAAGCTGAGGACAATCTTTATGAATTGTTTTCAGCACTCTGTCTTTATCCTTTGCCTCAGTTGCAGCTATATTTTCCCTGATAACAGTAATTAGTTCATCAGCAATTTTGGGATCAATATTTTCCTGCTTTTCTATTGTTTGCTGTGACTGCTCTTGCTGAGGAGGAAGAACATACTGCTGCCCCTGCATTTGCTTTGGCTCATTTTTTTGTTCTTCTGATTTACAACTGCTGAAAAGAAACAAAGCCATCAGAGATATAATTATTAAACCTGATTTCATTTTTTCACTCACTGACAGATAATATTTTTTGAAGTTGTTCCTTACTCACATTTAGTAATCCGATAGGAACTAATCTTGGTGTT
>CAZLJI010000430.1:0-2854 GCA_964559565.1 uncultured Ignavibacteriaceae bacterium
TTGCCGCTGGTATCCCCGCAAAACCAATTAAAGCAATTTGTAAGGTAAAGTTAGGCTAAAGCACCTTAATTTTATTATACCAAAATGAATGTTTTGATAGCTGGTAATTTCTTGTATCCTGCGAATGATGTAGCATCCTCACGCAGAATATGGCATTTTGCTAATGGACTGGTTTCAAATAAATGCTCAGTACATATATTTCCAGTTGAACCATATGTGACTGAAATTGGAAAAGAACCTTCTGCCTGCGGAGTTGGAAATATAAGCTATAGTAGGCTTGAGTCCTTAGACTATTCTAAGGTGTATCCGAGGCAGTTCATTGCTAACAATCGCATTAGCAATCCGACCTTTTCTACAAAATTTGTTTGGTTTTTAAAAGCAGTATTTGGTTCATTCCATTGGTATGATGAATTGAATCAATTGTTGGAGAGCAAAAGTTTTGATTATTGCATATTGTATGGAAGAAGATTTTCATCACTTGCCCCAATTGTAAGGACATGTCACAATCATAACGTCAAAATAGTATGGGACGTTGTTGAAGACAACAGTCGATTCAGCGGATTAGGCTGGAAGTTGAATCCGATTTATTGGGATTGGGTACTAAGTCAATTAATTCTTAGAAGATTCATAAATAGATATACTGCAATTTCCCGGGAGCTAAAAACTCAGTTAGCTAAGGCTGGAAAACAAGTTATCTTGATTCCAGCATTAGAAGATTTTTCAGACATTAAAGATATCGACAATGCCCGTGCTGAAGAATTGCACGTTGTTTATTTAGGTTCGCTATCTGATAAAGATGCTCCAGACTTTCTGAAGGAATTACTTAAAGAGCTTTCAAAGAGGAATGTTAAATTTAACCTAGAACTAATAGGAAAGTTTCTGGAACATAAAGAAGGAAGAGTGAATCTCAGCAAACTGAAAACCGAAGTTCTCATATCCGATACGCTAAAGATCACTGGAGCATTGTCGTTTGAGGATTTAAATAGAGCTATTAACAAGGCCAATTTATTGTTACATACAAGGAAGGATGATAGGGTAGAAAGGTATTCATTCCCTACCAGGCTAGTTGAACTGCTGAAAACCGGCCGGCCAGTCGCAGTAAGCTCTGTAGGTGACATACCATATTATTTGCAAGATCTGGAAGATATTATTTTGTTAGATCCTAAAAATCCCACAGAAGGGGCTATTAAGATTATAAAATTAACTGAAGATTGGAATAAATTCACGAGAATCGGATTAAACGGGAGAAATTCTGCCAGAAAGTTATTCAGCAGAGAAACCCAGATGCGCAAGTTAGTAGTGTTTTTGACAGCAAAGTGAATAGACACTATAGATATAATCATTCAAGAGTTAGAAGATAATCTCCTGAATAAACAGCATCAGTTGAAGTTATTAATTGTTGGGACAGTAGGAAGACCAATTACGGGTACAACGGTCTCCTTGGCACACTTAATAAATTCACTTAAAGCAGAAGGAATATCATTATTAACAATTAATACTGCAGGGATAAGGAATCCCAAGGTCTTAGAATCACTTCGGAAGTATTTGGAATTCATTTCAAGACTCTGGAAACTTTCTTACAAGGCAGATGTTGTCAGTGTGCATTTAGCAGAAGCAGCTTTACCATTCTCCCTGCTCCCATGCTGGTGCATATGTTTGATTAGGAGTAAACCGCTAATTGTTCGGGTTTTTGGAGGACGTGGATACCGTTCATTAGTGGGTTGGAAAAGATTCATTTCGATATTTGTATTACGACGGACTAATCTCTATCTAGGGCAGACTAAAGAGTTGTGTGATGATGCAGTACAAATGGGCTTCAAATGTGTTAGGTGGTTTCCCACTTCGCGGCCAGAAGTTGGTAAGATCATCCTCAAGGATCAGCAGAAATCAAAATTCCGATTTGTCTTTATCGGAAGAATTATTCGCAAAAAAGGAATAGAAGAGATTCTAGAAACAAGTCTGGATTTACCAGATGGAATATCAATCGATTTATTTGGTCCTTTAGGTGAAGATTACTCTAAAGAATACTTCAATAAAATTGATACAATTAATTACAGGGGCGTAATTTCTCCCAAGGATATTCAAGTTGTGTTGAGAAACTATCATGCTTTGATATTACCAACTTATTTTGATGACGAAGGCTATCCGGGTGTTATTCTTGAAGCGATGAGTGCAGGCTTACCAACCATATGCACTAAATGGAAAGCATTGCCAGAATTGGTTGATGAAAATTCTGGTATTCTTATTCCAATAAAAAACTCGGGAGCGCTTCGCGAAGCAATGGTAAGATTAAAGAATAATAAAAATTTGTATAACAGACTGAGCAGAGGTTCAATTCAAAGGTTTCAGAAATTCACATCTGAAAAATGGACAAAAAACTTTATCAATTACGCCAAAGCAATCTGGGAAAGTCGTGAGCCACCAATATATAGTTAGGAAAAGGAATTATATTTTGTGAGTCAGGTAAACTGAATTAATCCTGAGTACATTCTGCTCTTGCTGGGTGGTTACTTTCCTTCACGAGAACATGAATACTCAAATAAATTAGAGTAAGCCATGAAAATACTAATTGTGATTCCTCAAATTACAAGTTACGAAACATTCCTCAGGGAAACAGTAGAAGAGCTATTGAACAGAGGATTTAATATACTAGTATGTTTGAGAAAAGAACATTTGAAGGGGATCGATTGTTACAAAGAATCTGATCGAGTAAAGTTTATACATATTCCTATACCAAGGGGAGCAAATTTGTTTCTGCACCTGTTATCTAGTTTCATTCTTTTAAGAATTATTAAGAAGGAAAAACCAGATTTGGTACATGCTCATTTTTCATCCGCAATGTTTACAGTCGCTA
>CAZLJI010000431.1:0-2851 GCA_964559565.1 uncultured Ignavibacteriaceae bacterium
TCGAACATACAAATGGAACATTATTTTTTGGTGCTGAAATTCGTAAGCATAACTCGCTACACTGGGGAAGCATTGACTATGCAGAAAACATTCCTCCCGGGGTTACAAAGAATTACCGCTACTATTCTTATGAAGGAGCAAAAGATATCTTTAGTGCTTTTGTAAATGAATCTTATAAATTAAGCGAACAATGGAATTTGCTGGGCGAATTGCAGCTAGCTTATCATAAATATAGACTGTTTAATGAACAATACGTTGAAACAGATTTTACAGTCAACAATCTTTTTATCAATCCACGATTTGGAATAAATTTTAAACCAGTCAATCCATTAAACTTTTATTTTTCATTTGCACAAGTCTCAAGAGAGCCGCGATTGAAAGAATATTATGATGCAGCAGAATCAAGCGGGGGAGAAGTTCCACAATTCGGAACTAATTCTGATGGCTCATATAATTTTGATGAACCTCTCGTAAAACCAGAGACAATGAATGATTTTGAACTTGGTGCTTCGTATAATGACGCGAATCTTTCTCTCACACTTAATCTTTTTTATATGTTATTTAATGATGAAATCGTGAAAGACGGTCAGGTTGATAGATTTGGTCAGCCTACTACCGGCAATGTTAATCGTTCAGTTCATCTTGGAGCAGAGCTATCTGCGATCGTAAAATTCTGGAATGATCATTTTGAACTTTTTGGGAATGCAACGGTAAGTAAGAATACAATCGAAGAAGGCAGATTCTTTATTGATGAACAAAATTCAATTGATCTCAGCGGAAACCGAATCAGCGGTTTTCCTGATTTATTGGCAAACATTGGGATTACCTTTCAGCATTCAGGTTTGTACCTGAGATTGATGGGGAAATATGTAGGTGAATTTTATTCTGATAATTATGATAATAAACTAAATAGTTATTTACTTACTTATCCCGGATTCACTGATTATTTTGATAATCTAAATGAAGCTTATTTTGTATCCGATATATTTCTCAGCTACGAATTTTTTATAATAAATTCTATGAGTCTCTGGAAAATTTATCTACAGGTAAATAATATTTTTGATAATTTGTATTCGGCTTATGCAATCGGGAAGGAATTCTTTCCTGCTGCTGAACGAAACTGGCTGGCGGGAATACAGGTTGGTTTATAATCTCTGTGACTCTGTGCCTCCGTGGTTAAGTTTTTTACCACAGAGACACAAAGAAAAGGAAAAAGAAGTTGAAAAAATGCATTATACTCGCAAACGGTAAACCACCTAAAAAAAGTGTAATAACTTTTTTCCAGAAGAGAGGATATGGCAAATTAATCTGTGCTGATGGCGGTTCAAACTCGGCATTAAGGATGAAATTAGTTCCTGATGTAATTATTGGTGATCTGGATTCTATTTCTTCGGAAGCACTGAAGGAATTTAAGTCTGTATCAAAAATCATTCGACTAAAAAGACAGAATGATACCGATGTTGAGAAGTGTCTTAAATATGCAATCATTCATAATTACAACGAGGCATTACTTGTCGGTGCAACAGGAAATCGACTTGACCACACATTCTGTAATATCGGAATTGTTCTGAAATTCTTGCCTCAAATAAAAATTTCACTCATTGCTGAAAATTCATTTCTAAAAGCGTACACAGGAAACATCGAAATTAAAACTAATCCCGGAGAAACAATTTCACTTTATGGCATATCACCAAAAACAAAAATTACTTCGGAGGGATTGAAATACGAACTAAAAAATATTGCACTTCCGTTTGGAGTAAGAGAAAGCACGAGTAACCTCGCAAAGAAAAAGCTTGTCAAGCTGAAAATCTCGAATGGAGTTGTGTTTATAATTCGTGATGTTAAAACTATGATAGATAATGATCTCTTTTAGTCTTGTTGATATCCTGATAATTCTTGCTTTCTTTGCATCGGTATTGTTTATTGGGTTTTTTACAGGCAGAAAAACAGGAGTTGATGCAAACGACTATCTTCTGTCAGGAAGAAAGTTAAGCTTATTCTTATTTGTCGCAGTCAATGTTTCTACCTGGTATGGCGGGATTCTTGGAGTAGGGGAGTTCACTTATCGTTACGGCTTGGTAAGCTGGTTCACACAGGGATTTCCTTATTACATTTTCGCTTTTCTTTTTGCACTCTTCTTTGCAAAGAAAATTAGGGAAGCTTCTCTCTTCACAATTCCCGATAAACTGACAGAAGTCTATGGAAAAAATGTCGGATTAGTTTCAGCGGTTATTGTATTCGTGCTCGTTTCTCCTGCACCGTACCTTTTGATGACGGGCAATCTTCTCTCATTAATCTTTAAAATTGATCTGATACCGTCACTTTTAATCTCATTACTTCTATCGCTTGTTTACTTAATTCGAGGAGGGTTTCGCTCAAACGTGTATGTAGATGTATTTCAATTCTTCGTAATGTTTTTAGGATTTATTCTGATTATAATATTTTCGGGGATGAAATTCGGAACGATTGATTTTCTTTCATCATCTGTTCCTGAAACTCATTTGAATATCACAGGTGGAATGTCTCCGACATTTATTATTGTCTGGTTTCTGATTGCTCTGTGGACATTTGCAGATCCCGGTTTCCACCAACGTTGTTATGCAGCAAAATCAGGAGACATCGCGAGGTGGGGAATTATCATTTCGATTTTCTTCTGGGCGTTGTTTGATTTTCTTACCACAACAACTGGACTATTTGTAAAAGGGGTTTTACCTGACCTTGAAAATCCTGTACTTGCGTTTCCATTATTTGCTGAACAAGTTTTACCAGCAGGAATAAAAGGAATTTTTTACGCCGCACTTTTCGCGACAATTCTTTCCACTCAAATAAGTTTCTTATTTTTAAGTGGAAC
>CAZLJI010000432.1:0-1624 GCA_964559565.1 uncultured Ignavibacteriaceae bacterium
TTGATCAGAAAAATCATATGGGTCCACTTATCGATAAGAATGCTGTGAATGATTTTACAAATGCACTTAAACGTGCTAAAAAAGAAGGTGGCAAAATCATATTTGGCGGAAATGTACTTAGCGGTAAAGGATATGAATCAGGCTGTTATGTAACCCCGGCAATTGTAGAAGCACAAAATCATTATGAAATTGTTCAGGAAGAAACATTTGCACCAATACTTTATATAATGAAATACAAGAAAGATATAGACGAAGCAATCACTTTGCAGAATGGTGTTGTGCAGGGGCTGTCCTCATCAATTTTCACGAATAATATATTGGAGGCAGAAAGATTCTTATCCTGTGCTGGATCTGACTGCGGTATTGCTAACGTAAATATCGGAACCTCAGGCGCTGAAATTGGCGGAGCTTTTGGTGGAGAAAAAGAAACCGGTGGTGGAAGAGAATCGGGCTCAGATTCCTGGAAAGCTTATATGCGAAGACAAACAAACACTATAAATTTCGGTTCACAGTTACCATTGGCGCAAGGAATTAAATTCGATATTTAATAAAATTCTACTAAGTATTTTTGAAAGGAGCGGGAATTTTTTTCCGCTCCTTTTTTTATGTAATAATTCCCGTCAATATTTACTCATGAAAAATTTATATCATATCGGGAAGAATTAAGGTAATTTTACCTGAACTTTACTTTTAAGCATGCAATTCTTTCTCCTTTATGTATCAATTCAATAAATGTCCTTCTAAGCATATCTTTTAAAAACTTTGGCAAGCTTTTGGAACACTATCTATGTAAAAAGATAGAAATAGATTATGCGACAAAACATAACAGCACTTGATGTAAAGAAGTTAACTTCGTGTGGTTCCGATTGGGAGACCAATCAATACACCATTCTAAATAAGATTAAAGAGTGGTCAGACAATTTGCATAAGAATAAATTGT
This sequence comes from uncultured Ignavibacteriaceae bacterium, assembly GCA_964559565.1. GTDB lineage: Bacteria > Bacteroidota > Ignavibacteria > Ignavibacteriales > Ignavibacteriaceae > IGN2. Next base: position 941 of record CAZLJI010000432.1, read on the forward strand.
TTCCTTCGATTGAAGAATCAATTCAGTTAAACCTGGCTCTTGAAGATATTCATAAAGATAATATTGAATCGAAGCTATGGTTTGATAATGAAATAAGAAGCAGAAAATTTAATGATCGATTTATAGTTTACGAAAAAGCTCATCAGATTGGTAACCAGATTGATAAACTATTTAATTTTATCGATTGGGCTTTGCAGCTAAATAGACCAGTTCTGGAAGAGGGAAGAATTATAAAAAACTTTGTTAATGAGAATATTTCAGTTAAAAGAATTTCAACAATTGAGAGAAATTATAATGGTAAGGGATATTTCACCTTACCGAATAATAAAAGTCATCTTCTGAATATTTATCTCTATGAAATTTTGTTGGATTGGTCTCAGGAGAACTTATACCAGCGAATATCATCCAATTTAGTGAAATCTATTCCTTATAATCTAATTGATAATTCAGTCGAAGAAATAGTATTTGATTATATAACTAATTCTCAGACTTTGTATGAACCAGTTGTCTACATATTCGAAACTGATCTGGATTTTCCATACAAGGAGACTATGTTTCCAATAACTGAGGAAAAGCTTTTAAATTCTTTGAGTTGTTAACGCAGCTTAGTGAGACCTCCAGATAAATTTATCATATCAGAAACAATCATTGCTGTTTCTGTTAGATAAATGTCGGTCTCTTCTT
>CAZLJI010000432.1:1634-2848 GCA_964559565.1 uncultured Ignavibacteriaceae bacterium
CCATCTATGACAAAACAGATGTTATATTTCTTTGTCTCTTCTTTACTTTTTTCAGGGACCTCACCTTTTTCCAGCAACTTCAATCCTTTTCTTTGACGTCTTTCATTTTCACGAAGAAATTCCTTTTCATCATCTGCTTCTTTCTTTTGATTTCGGATTTCTTGGTTTAATGATATAAATCTCTGATCCCTAGATTGTTTATAAGTTTCTATATCTTCCAGAAGGTATTGAAATTCAGGATCATCCTTTCTTCTTTTTTCAGACGAGGAAATCAATTCCGGAAGAAACTTGTTGAGATCACTAAAAAGTTTATAATCTGTTGCGTCTATTTGATCCCAGGGAAGCGCTGAAGTTTGGGAACTTTCTCCAAACTCTTCAGCATCAATATATGAAGGGTAGGCGATATCCGGCACAACACCGAGATTTTGAGTGCTGCCTCCGCTAATTCTGTAGTATTTTGCAATAGTATATTTTAAATGACCGAATTTATTTGTAGAGTTTCTTGATACTTGGTTCAAATCAATTAATGTTTGAACTGTTCCTTTTCCGTAAGTTTGTTCGCCGACAACTATACCTCTCCCGTAATCCTGAATTGCAGCAGCAAAAATTTCTGATGCTGATGCACTGAACCTGTTAACCAATACAGCAAGCGGTCCACTGTAAACAAGAGTTGGATCTACATCTTCACCAACCTCAACGAAACCGTCCGAATTTTTAACCTGTACGACTGGACCCAAGTCGATAAATAATCCAGTTACATCGATTGCTTCAGAAAGTGCGCCTCCGCCATTATTTCTTAAATCTATAACGACTCCTTCAACTTTTTCCTGCTTGAGTTCTTCCAAAAGTCTTTTAACATCAATTACTGTACTTTTAGAGCTATTGTCTCCGTTTCTATTTCCATCAAAGTCAGAATAAAAATTTGGGATTGTTATGACACCTATCCTGTAAGCGAGACCATTGTTATTGACCTCAACTATATTTTTCTTTGCTGCCTGGTCTTCAAGTTTTACTTTTTCTCTTAGGAGAGTAATTTCTTCAGGTTTCGCAGTGACACCGTCCTTAGCTTTCAGTATTTGCAAACGAACAGTTGTCTCTTTAGGTCCTCTTATCAACTTAACAACGTCAGTGATTCTCCATCCAATGACGTCAACAAATTCTCCCTCTGTACCCTGGGCAACTGCAATAATTCTATCGTCGACGACTATATCTTT
>CAZLJI010000433.1:0-2847 GCA_964559565.1 uncultured Ignavibacteriaceae bacterium
TTCGCTTGCAAATATGCCAACGATAAATTGGTACTTGACATCGCTTGCGGCGTTGGATATTCCGGCCCTAAGTTCATTGAAGCAGGTGCGATCAGTTATGATGGAGTTGATATAAATGAAAAACTCGTTAGATATGCCAGGGTAACTTATGGAGCGGATTTAATCAGTTATTCCGTTGGAGATATTACCACGTTCAATAACAACAAAATGTATGATCTGATTACCTGCTACGAAACTATTGAGCACGTGAAAAACTTTGAAGCCGCGATTCAGAATCTTCATTCTCTTTTGAAACCCGGTGGAATTTTATTTATATCTTCTCCAAACCGAACTGTAACATCTCCGAGCGCACTAACCATTAATGACAAGCCTTCAAATGAATTTCATACGCAGGAATTTATCCCGGAAGAATTGTTATCAATATTAAATAAGAGTGGCTTTACTGCGGGCAGAGACAATTTGTACGGTCAACGGCAGAGAAAAAAAGTTTATAGAAACCGGTACTATAGAAAAATCATTTATACATTATTTGGAAATCCTGATGTAAGGACATCGCCACAAGTGACAGAGGTGGTTAATAAAATTCCGAGATATTTTGTGATTATAGCCACTAAGAAGTAATAGTTTAGCAATGGCGCATCATTTTTTAAAATTATTTTTTACTTGGTTTATTTTCTATAAGAAGAACAATCGAAGATCTAAAAAGAGGTACGGAAATGTTAAAGAAAATAGTAATAGTTTTTGCTTTATTGCTGGCTCTCATACTCTTCAGATGCAGCATGGACATTGGTTCAGAAAATCATAAATTCGAAAAAGACACACCCGTTTGGCTGGAGGAAAAAATAAACACCATTTCAAACTTTACAGGTCACTATTATGACTGGACACGAGTCTACCGATACGAGTGGAATAATTCATTCATCTATCTTTTTTCTGTTCCTGCAAGTTCTTGTATGTATTGTGAATTATACGATCAGTCTGGAAATAAAGTGACTGCTTTTAATGATAGTGTGCTGCAGGAGATTCTTCAAACAAGAAAAGGAGAAGTTCTTATGTGGGAAAATAAGAAATAGATTTATTGTTTAACTCAAGACTTACATCAACTAAAACTCTTAAATAATTTGCACCGGTTCCCTCGCCCATTTGGTCGCAACCCTCAACAATTTGGTCGTCTTCCCATCAGGATTTCTGTATTAAGCGAGATTTTAACATTGAATTAACGGCACATGCTTTGTCTTTATTTCCACGGAGGTAAATAAAATGAAAACATTATTAACAGTATTAGTATTTGGCTCTTTCAGTTTTGCATTTGCAATGGAGACACAGGACTCCACTCAAAACCAGAACAGAGAACAGAAGCAGATTCAAAACCAGGAACAGAATCAGGAAAAAAATCAAGGCGATGAATTCCAAATCAGAAACAGAAATAAAAGCCACAACGGAGATCAACTCTCTGGAAAGAACGGTAATAAGAGAGGCAAGGATGTCTTCATAGATAAAGATGGAGACGGAATTGCAGATACACGTGCCGGAGGAATGAGTCTTGAGAAAATAAGGAAAAGAACAAGAGCAGGTCAGGGAAGCGGTGGACATGGTGGAGGTGGAAATGATGGTTCCGGTGGTAATGGCGGTGGAAAGTAAATCCTGAAACGAAATAATTTTATGAAATTAAAAATTAGTTTCCTGCGATTACTTATTTTGTTGATTTCTGCATTCAGTTTCAATGTAGAGGCACAATTTTATCTTACTGCTGATGTGGAAGGTTATTACGATGATAATATCTTCAATAATTATTTGAATGAGTCCGATTTTATTAATGCATTCAGCGGCGAGCTTGGTTACGATATCGAATCTGAGCAAAACATCTTTGAGTTTTACTACATTGGTTTCTTCAACCGTTATTATAAGTACAACGATAAATCAACAGTTATTCATAAAGCAGGTTTGGTTGATACATATCTCTTCTCAGAAAATGATAATCCGCTTAATGTTGGACTCAACTATACCGTAAGAATAAATAAGGAAGACTACTATATTTATGATTTTGACCAGATATCTGCTTATGCAAATTATATGCATTCAATAAGTGAGAGTAATAAAATTCAATTGGGTGTAATCAGTAGCAGAATTGATTACGAAAACTTTTCACTTTTCTCACACTATCAGTTGAAAGCTTTTCTGAGATCAATCAATAGTTTTGAAAGCAGGACTTCACTTACTATCGGTGCGGAGATTGATCAGAAACTTTACATTGAAAAGATGCAAAGCGAGGGTCTTGCAGATGAAGTGCTGCAAGCAAAATTGTATTTGCAGTTAGGGCAAGGAATAACAGATGATTTGGGTTTAAGTGCGTATGCTTTTTTAAGAAATAATCTCAGCGGTGGAAACCGGTACTTCAATACTGTTGACTATATTTATTACGAAGAAGAACTCTTCAACGATATTTATTCGAATGAAGGAGTTGAGACCGGACTGACGCTTTCATATCTCTTTCTTCCAAACATATGAGATTAGAAATTACACAGATCTTCCCGCGGCGGATCAGGAAGGTAACGATCTTAATGAATTGAGACAGGATAATCAGATTTCTGCTGGTGCTTCTTTGGAGTTTGGGTTGAGTGAAATTCTCAGCGGGCTCTATCTTTCATTGAATTACAATTACATCAAAAACTTTTCCAACGACTACTACTACGATTACAACAACCAGATTTACGCAATTACTTTAGGCTTTGATTTTTAACGCGCCCTCTAAATGAAACAAGTCGGTCACGCGTTCTCTCATCGTGGCCGGCTTGAAATTTCACTGTCAGTCTGAGCTTGTCGAAGACTGATGGTCACATTTCGACA
>CAZLJI010000434.1:0-2844 GCA_964559565.1 uncultured Ignavibacteriaceae bacterium
TAGGATCTTTTGTTGCACCATAATTTTCGTGCATGGTAACGTTTAATGTGTGATTTATGTATTCTGTCCAATCGAGGTTCATTGTCAGTCCTTATAATTTTAATTCTGTTGGTGCAATTTAGGTTATTAAGAAATAAGAGTCATGTGTTATTTATATGCAATAAAAAACCCCTGGAATTAAAAATTTCAGGGGTTCAACATTATACAACTTCTATTTCTTACAAAGCTTTTAGTTCGTGTACCAATTTGCTCATCGCTTCTTTCGAATCACCAAAATACATAAGTGCATTTGGGTAGAAGAAGAGTTCGTTATCTATGCCTGCGTAACCAACATTAAGCGAGCGCTTATTTATTATAACAGTTTTTGCATAATCAACATTCAGTATTGGCATACCGTAAATCGGACTGCTCTGATCGTGTCTTGCTGCGGGATTGACTACGTCATTTGCACCGATAACTATAACGACATCAGTATTCGGGAAGTCATCATTTATATCTTCCATTGCAAGAAGCTTGTCATAGGGAACCTGCGCTTCGGCAAGAAGCACGTTCATATGTCCCGGCATTCTTCCGGCAACGGGATGGATTGCAAATCTGAAATTAACACCTTTTTTCTCGAGTACATTCATAAGATCGCGAACCGCGTGTTGTGCCTGACCAACTGCCATTCCATAACCCGGAACGACTATTACACTGCCAACACCATCTAGAAGCATTGCAAGTTCTTCAGCATCAATTGATTTTGCTGTTCCTTTGTGTGCTTTAGTTTCAGCTGCAGGACCTTCAGTGCCTGCTGAAGCCCAACCACCCATAACCACATTCATTAGAGAACGGTTCATCGCTTTACACATTATGTTGGTAAGAATAATTCCTGAAGCACCTACAAGAGCTCCGGCAATGATCAATTCATTATTTCCAAGAACAAACCCTGTTGTTGAACCGGCAAGTCCTGAATAAGAGTTGAGCAAAGAAATTGCAACCGGCATATCAGCACCGCCAATTGGAAGTACAAGTAATACACCTAAAACAAGTGAGATAAAAGTAATGATTAATACTACGGGTATATTCGATGGATTTAGCAGGATGAAAACACCACCAGCTAGAACTAATAAAATCAGGAATAAGTTCATGGGATGTTGAAGAGGATATTTAACAACCTTACCTGTCACAATTCCTTGAAGTTTTCCAAAAGCGATCATTGAACCGGTAAACGTTATTCCACCAATTAGAAGACTAAGGACAATTGCAATCCCTGTGTCAATTGGAAGATTAAATGGTAATCCTGTATCAACCGGATAATTTGGGTTTAATCTGAAATATTCTGCGAGCGCAACCAGGGTTGAAGCTCCACCTCCAAATCCATTCAACATACCTACCATCTGAGGCATTCCGGTCATTGGAGTTTTGTACGCAAGAAGGAGTCCGACTGCGGATCCAATTATTGCTCCTATGATAATCCATTCATATGTCAATACTTCCTGATCAAGTAATGTAGCTGCAATTGCCATGAACATACCAACTGCAGCATAGAGGTTTCCTTTTCTTGCAGTCTTTGGAGAACCGAGATACTTAATTCCAAGGATAAAAAGGACTGATGAAACCAAATAAGTTATTTCAATAGCTATTCGCATTGTTCCCCCTATTTTTTCTTAAACATTTTTAACATTCTATCCGTCACCAGGAAACCACCAACAACATTGATCATTGCAAAAATAACTGCAACCATTCCAAGTATGGTGCTTATTGTAAATTGCTCGAGACCCGCACTAAGAATAGCACCTACTATTGTGATGCCTGAAATAGCATTTGAACCTGACATAAGTGGAGTATGGAGAGTTGGGGGTACTTTAGTAATCAACTCAAAACCCACGAAAATTGCCAGTACAAAAACATAAACATGCATCAGAAAGAAAAAATCTTCCATATTTATTTCCCTTCATTAATAATTATAAAAATCATTTTAATAATCCTTTGATCCTCTCATTAAAAACTTCACCATTATGAGTTATGAGCGATCCTTTAACGATTTCATCTTCAAGCTTCAATTCAATTTTTCCTTCTTTACCGATATGCTGAATTAAGGCAAGAATATTTTTTGAGTACATATCACTTGAGTGAGTCGGAACAAGGCTTGGAAGATTTGGTTCACCAATAATCGTAACTCCATATTTCTTGACTGTCTTACCCTTTTCACTAACTTCGCAGTTACCCCCAAATTCAACAGCCATATCTAATACAACACTACCTGGCTTCATATGCTTCACCATTTCTTCTGTAACGAGTACAGGTGCTTTCTTTCCAGGAACCAATGCAGTCGTAATTACTATATCAGCTTCTGTTACATGCTTGAAGATAAGTTCCTTCTGCTTTTTAAGAAATTCTTCGGAAGCTTCTTTTGCATATCCTCCTGCATCCTGCATATCTTCTGCACCTTCAACTTCAATAAATCTTCCGCCAAGGCTTAGTACTTCTTCTTTAACTGCTGCACGTATATCTGATACTTCAACAACTGCACCTAAACGTTTTGCTGTACCAAGTGCTTGAAGTCCAGCAACACCAGCACCCATTATCACAACTTTTGCTGGTGAAATTGTTCCGGCCGCGGTCATCATTAATGGAAAAATCTTTCCGAGAGTATCAGCACACATTACAACACTTTTATACCCGGCAATGTTTGCCTGTGAACTAAGCGCATCCATCTTTTGAGCTAATGTTGTTCTCGGAATCATATCCATTGAAATTACATTTATCTTCCTTGAAGCACATTTCTGAGCAAGCTCCGGATAGTTCAACGGATACAGGAAAGTAATTAGAATTGTGCCCTCTTTTAATAGATCAAGTTCG
>CAZLJI010000435.1:0-2838 GCA_964559565.1 uncultured Ignavibacteriaceae bacterium
AGGCTTTGTTGTACTTCTCTACACCAAAAGTTGCAACCTCACTTTTGTTTTTTATGCCGAGAGCTTTTTCAACTTCAATTTCAACAGGAAGTCCGTGAGTATCCCAACCAGCTTTTCTTTCCACCCGGTAACCTCGCATTGTTTTATATCTGCATACGATGTCTTTTAATGTCCGAGCCATTACGTGATGAATGCCTGGTTTGCCGTTTGCTGTCGGTGGACCTTCGTAAAATGTAAAAGACTTTTCAGGAGAACGAAACTGAATACTCTTCTCAAAAATTTTTCGCTCTGACCAGAACTTTAGAATATTCTGTTCAGTTTCCGGATATTTTATTTTTTCTAATCCTTGTTTGTACATATCAACAATTACTTTAATTCTTCATATCTTTTTAATAATTCTCTTTCAGTTTGAATGAACTCTTTGAGTTCCTGTTCAATCCGTTCTTTCTTAAGTATTATGTTTTTTGCCTTCATTTCAGAATCATTAACAATTTTTTCTGCTTTTAATTGAGCTTCCCTCAATATTAATTCGGCTTCTTTTTTTGAATCTGCTGCAGTTGCTTCAAGCACCTTAACTTTTTCCCTTAATATCAAAGCTTCCTTTTCACCACTTAAAATTTCCTGGATAGCCATTCCAAAAATTCCCATTGCACCAAGAGTAATAATGCGTAAACTGAAAAGTATCAGATTTTCTGAGAGTAAATCAAAAGTTCCAAAATATTCATTAAAGAATATAATTATGGCGATACTTATAAGCGTTACTGCAACTATGACAGCAAAAATTACTTTACCGCCTAACTGCCATCCGAGTGACCTGTTTATATACCAGCCGCAAGCAAAACATAAAATTGAAAGAACAAACCAAACAGCAAAATTCCTGTCACCAAAATTGAAAAGCGAGGTGTTAAGAAAATCAGAGGCGAAGATTAACAATCCCAATAAAACCGGGACGCTGTATTTGGTAAAAAACTTTTTCATTTCAGCCTCTTGATTAATTCTTTCATAATTAATGTCATCTTCGGTTCAGCCTGCATTGCAGTTGCAATTATTTCCTCAACGTTTACTGGCTTGAGAGTATCAGGGAAACATTCATCTGTTACTATACTTATTCCCATCACTTTCATCCCCATATGATTTGCCACAATGTTTTCGGGAATTGTTGACATTCCAACAACATCAGCACCTGTTCCTCTAAGAAACCTGTACTCTGCTCTTGTTTCGAGATTTGGTCCAGGTACGGCAACATAAACACCTTTCTGAACTTTTATCTGATTTTCAAGAGCAATTTTTTCAGCAAGTGTAATAAGTTCAAGATTGTATGGTTCGCTCATATCAGGAAATCTTGGACCAAGTTCATCTTCATTTCTTCCAATGAGAGGATTATCTCCCAACATATTTATATGATCCATCATAATCATAACATCACCACGTCGATAATCGGGATTCATTCCGCCGCAGGCATTTGAAACAAGCAAAGTTTCCACACCGAGAAATTTCATAACACGCACAGGAAATGTAATCTGCTGCATGGTGTAGCCTTCATAATAATGAAACCTGCCCTGCATTGCTACCACATTTTTTCCATTAATTGATCCTAATATCAGCTTGCCATGATGAGATTCAACAGTTGAAATTGGGAAATGTGGAAGGTCTTCGTAATTGATTTGATGCTTAACTTCTATCTCTTTAACCAAACCACCTAATCCGGTACCAAGAATAATTCCTATTGGATATTTCTCAGAGGTAAATTTCCTTATTACTTCGAGAGTTTCATTAATATTTGAAATAAGCTTGCTCATTTTTATAAAAGTTTGTTCACTATTCCATCAACATCAATATCAAACTTTTCAGCTTCATTCTGAACTTTAGCTTTTTTACGTTCTTCACCAGCATCTTTAACTTTTCCTTCAAGCAGATTTGATTGAGTGCCCACAATAACTTTAAGCCTTGCAATTATTAAGTCCTTCTCCTCTTTTAGAGTAAGAACTGCTTTTTGCATTTCATTTGAGATGTCCTCTGCATTTTGAATTATCTGCGAAGCTTTTATATCTGCTTCCTTAATTATTAATGCGGACTGTTTCTTTGCTGAATCTACTATTTCTGTTGAAGTTTCCTGAGTTTTTACGAGTGTATCCTGAAGGTTTTTTTCAATTTTCTGAAATTCTTCAACCTGATGCTTTAAGCCAGCAACTTCTTGTTTTAATTTCTCATTTTCATTTAATAGTTCTTCCATCTCAGAGGATATTTTGTCGAGGAAGGTTTGCACTTCATCAACATTGTAACCTCTCATTGATTTTTCAAATTCCTGCTTCTTGATCAAGATCGGTGAAAGTTTCATGACTGCCTCCAGTCTTTTGTTGTATCTCTTTGACCAAAGATTGCCGAACCAATCCTCAGCATGGTTGCTCCTTCTTCAATTGCGATTTCATAATCGTTTGTCATCCCCATTGAAAGTTCTCTAAGGTCAAAACCATTTTTATTTATTTTCTCTTTTAAGTTACGCAAATCAGCGAAACTTTTTCTGATTATCTTTTCATCTTCAGTATACGCTGCCATCGTCATCAATCCTGACAGCTCAACATTCGGAAGATCTGAACAGTGCTTCACAAGTTTCAATACATCTTCTTCATCACTTAATCCGGATTTTGTTTCTTCAGAGGATGTTTTAACTTCGAGCAGAATCTTTTGAACCTTGTTTAACTTTTTTGCTTCTTTATTGATTTCATCAGCGAGTGAAGCCGAATCGACTGAATGAATATATGCCGCAGCTTTTACGGTGTACTTCACTTTATTTCTCTGAAGATTCCAGATAAAATGCCAGGCTACTTTATCACCGAG
>CAZLJI010000436.1:0-2831 GCA_964559565.1 uncultured Ignavibacteriaceae bacterium
GCTGGATTATCGTCGTAACAATATTTTTCAATTGTTCCGTTGTTAGTCTGTGATTGCGATCCATTTATTCTTGTTCCAATATTTAGATTTTCTCTTAACCAGCATTGATTGCCAATTAAAACAGTATGGTAAACTTTCCCGTCTCGTGAATCAGTTATGGAAGGAAGTCCCGGACAAGGATCGAGCAGATTACCACTTGCCTGAGCAAGAAGCCATCTTAGTTCAAAAACATTCGTTTCAAAATCGAATATTTCAATACCTAAAATTTTTGCTCTGGCTCCGACTCCAAAATCTAATCCTGCATAAAGCTCCCACCAGGGTGAATTAAAGAAATCAACCAGAATTTCTCCGTAAGCTTGTGCATTTGCATATCCAGCCAGAACTCCATAAACACCAACGCTTATTTCCGGCTTTACAAATACTCTAGCACCAGCATTGGCAGTTAGTGTTGGTGGATTATAATTAAATTGATTGTTGAAATTACTGTATGGATCCCATCCTTGTCCTCTTACATAACTGATCCCCGCTTCAAAAGAAACAGTATTTTCAAAGCCAACATTCAGAGTTGCGTTTGCATAACCACTACCACCAGCTTTAATATCGAGTTTAATAACAATAACAACCGGTATCGGTCCTAACTGAAAATATATTGGTGAAAAATGAACAGTCGCTAAAGTAATCTCTTTTGTAATTGAATAATTCAGTTGAGCTATTAGTTCAAGACTTTCACTGTTAGTTGCTTCTAATCCAATTTTTGCATTCCGTAATTTGAAAGATGATATCCTTGCTTCAAACACAACGTCAGCATCTAATGTGAAATTGCCGACTAACTTAACCTGGTCATTTGTTGTATTGTGGTTTCCGTCTAAATCATATAGGACAATATCAAGATCAAATTCAAAATTAGATTCCTGCCCTTTATTGATTTTGTAATCAATCCCTTCATAATAATAATCTACTTTGCTGATTTGTGCTTTTTGTAAATTTTGCTTGAGGGATATATTTCCTTCTTCAATTGCATCTTCCAATGTTGCCTGCTGTGTTGTAAGTACAATAGTACTTCCTGATGAATCAATTTCAGTAATTTTTCTAAGAAGCCCTGAGCCATTCGGAATCACTAATACATCGTTTACAGCAGGCTTGTATTCGGATGTAAATCCACTTTGAAAAGTAAATGTCAGACTATCGTACGAGATACTAACAAGGTTTGATGAATAATCAGTACTATCTACTGATTTAGTTGTTTCCGGAATTTTAACTTGATTTCCATCCGGTGTTTCTACCGGATTATCTTCTGAGCAATTTGGGAAAAAAATGACAAATGAAAAGACAGTTATTATTGCCAGGAATAAACGTAGCTTTTTCATAATTCGCCTCCGGGAAAATTTGTTGTATTAGATTTTTTATACTGCTGATGATTACAATTGGGTATAATCTTGAAGTGTTCTGGATGAGAAGGATTTTTACTAACAATACACATTCGACCCTCGTTGCCCTAGCCTTGAGCAAAAAAATGATTAAGTAGTTCTTATTACATAACCACAAAGAAATGCAGTGCTATTAATAGTAAATTAAAAATACAATTACAAAAAAATCTTATTTGTCAAAATTATACTGTTGATGAGTAGCATCTTTATATGAGACAGCGAAGTCAAATAGCATCTCTAACATTATCTTGAAAAGACTGGATTTTAAAAACTTAACCAGAGTCTTTCCATCTCGGCGAATTGTTGTTTTTTTAGTGGGTTTTATTCCTGAATAAAAGTGCTGGAACTAAATATTTTTTATTTTTTGTTTGTCATCTACGAAAAGTTGCTGGATTGTCTGCAGGAATTTTAGCAAGTTTATTTTTACGATTCTACTCTTTGGAGAAATATTCAAATTACTATCGTATTGTTCTCCTTCTAGAATTCAGTGCTTCCCCTAAGGGGTAGTGTTCAAGGACATTGTATTTTCGCTTTAAATAAATGACTCAACAAAAATTTTGGAGGAAGCTATGTTCAACAAATTTTTTTTTGGTTTTAGCTCTTTCTTCGTTCTGTTAATTTCTTCATTCTCACCAGCACAAAATAATTCTGCTATTTTATATGAAAATGATTTCGAATCATATACAGTAGGCGGACAACTAGCTTGCCAGGATACTATACACTGGAATACGTGGGAAGGTAAACCTTGTGATTGGCTGGAAGACCCTCTCGTATCTAATAGTAAAGCAAATAGTGGTTCGAAATCGGTTTGGATTCAGCCATATAATGACCTTATAAAAAAAATTCCTAACTATACTTACGGAAAATATAGTATAGAGTTCTTTATGTATATACCATCGGGTTATACAGCAAGCTGGTGTCAGTTTGGAGTTTTTATTAACTCTGATTCAACAGAATGGGGCTTTATCACAATGTTCGATCCATCAGGAAATGGAAATATTGCTGCCGGTGGATGGGGCACAGCACAATTTTCTTTTTCTTATGATACATGGATGCACAATGAACTAATTGTAGATTTAAACTCAGATTGGGCCGAATATTATTTTGAAGGAAACCGGGTTCATGGCTGGCAATGGACACTTGGTGCTGGTGGTGACACAATACCACTTCAATTATCAGCGACGAATATAATGGGATTCGACTTTCCCAATCCTCCCGAATCTGCTCAATGGTATTTGGATGACTATAAGCTGGTACGAATAGATACTACGGTTGGAATAAAAGATTTTTCTGTTATAACAGAGTTTATACTCCATCAGAATTACCCTAATCCATTTAATCCTGCAACAACTATTAAATATGAAATTCCTGAAATAAGTTTTGTCAATTTGAAAGTTTATGATG
>CAZLJI010000437.1:0-2827 GCA_964559565.1 uncultured Ignavibacteriaceae bacterium
AATGGCATAGCAAGCACACTATCGGGTTCATCTCCAAAAATATTCCGAACATTCGATGGCGGTGAAAATTGGCAACATATTACTACTTTAGGAGGTAATGACCTCAAAGATATTTGCTTTATAGATTCGGTAACAGTTTATGCTTGTGGTAATGGAGTGTTAAAGTCGACTGATGGCGGATATAATTGGATAAATATAAATTATACAGGTTTAAGTGGCATCCAATTTTTAAACTCATTAACAGGTTTTGCAGTTGGAGGTCATAACGTTATTAAAACTATTGATGGAGGACAGAATTGGACATTAATAAATTCTGGATTAACAAATGATGTTAGCCTTAAACAGGTTCAATTTATTGATGAATATAATGGCATTGCTGCTGGGAAAAGTGTCATTCATACAAGTGATGGTGGCCAAAGTTGGGAGATTTATGATCTCTTTCACGATTACTTAGAATCAGCTTCAATAGTAAATGACAGTGTATGGTATACAGTTGGACAGTATGGATCTATCCTTAGAACAGTTACTGGTGGTGTTGTGCCTGTTGAGTTATTTTCATTCACCGCTATTGCAAATGTAAATGAAGTAATTCTTAACTGGTCAACCGCAACAGAAACAAACAACTCTGGTTTTGAGATTCGTCGGTCAGCTAAAGAAAGCGGTTGGAATAAAATAGGATTTGTTCCCGGACACGGTACAACAACAGAAACACAGCAGTACTTATTTACAGACAACGATGTTAAACCGGGCAAGTATCAATACAAACTAAAACAAATAGACTACGACGGCACGTTTGAGTATTCACAAATTGTAGAGGTAGAGATTCCATTTGTTAATGAGTTTTCACTTTCCCAAAACTACCCCAACCCCTTCAATCCATCCACAACAATCAGGTATGAAATACCAGAAATGAGTTTTGTAACAATAAAAATCTACGATGTATTAGGCAACGAAATCGCAACACTCGTTAACGAAGAAAAACCAGCAGGGAGTTATGAGGTGGAATTCTCCGCAAAAGGCGAATTCGCCTCGGGCAGAAATGCTTACAACTTATCAAGCGGAATTTATTTCTACAAATTGCAAGCAGGCAATCATATTCAAACTAAAAAAATGGTTTTAATGAAATAAAAAGAGAGGTTAGTAATGAAATGGTTTATTATTCTAACTATATCATTTTTTCTTATTAATAAAACTGTTTTTTCACAGGTAGGATGGTTTTGGTTGAATCCTGTTCCTACTGGAAACGATCTCCACGATATCTACATAATTGATACGAACACTGCTATTGCGGTTGGCGATTGGGGCACAGTTTTCAAATCTACGGATGCGGGTATGCAATGGATTCCTAAGGGAAGCAATACAACTAACCATTTAACCTCTATATATTTTACTGATGAATTTACGGGTTACGCAGTTGGAGACTCAGGCACAATTATAAAGACAACAGATCAGGGGGAGTCATGGTTGGAGCTAAATAGTAATAGCAATCGTTTCTTTCGTTCGATCCATTTTCCTTCCAGCCAGATTGGGTATGCAGTGGGTGATTGGGGTGCTATAATTAAGACCTCTGATGCAGGTGAAACTTGGACAAATCAGGTTAGTGGTTCAAATTACTCTCTCTATTCCGTTTTCTTTACAAATGATAGCACTGGCTACACTGTAAGATTTGGTGGGGCTATATTGAAAACTATTGATGGAGGATTGAACTGGACAAATTTAAATAGTGGAATATCAAGCACATTATATTCTGTTTTTTTTACAAGTGAACAAACCGGTTATGCTGGTGGAATGGGTGGGAAATTATTAAAAACAACAAATGCTGGTCAGGATTGGATAACATTAACTACTAATACCGTCGGAAGTCTTTATTCAATTTTCTTTATAGATAGTTTAATTGGTTATGCAACCAGCCGTGGAAGCGTAATGAATACAACAGATGCTGGCATAACCTGGAGTCATAAGAATCTTGGAATAAACAAAATGTTTTACGCAATAAATTTTGCAGACAGTCTAAACGGTTTGATCGTTGGTGAAGATGGTCACATATTCAAAACAGTCAATGAAGGAAATACTTGGGTAAATAAAAAAAGTGGAATCACAGATAATCTTTCTTGTTTTCATTTTCCCAGTACAAATGTTGGTTATGTGGTTGGAGGTTATGGCTCAGCAAATGAACCAAATAAGGAAAGAATTCTGAAAACTTCAGATGCTGGTAATACCTGGGACACCCTATCAAGTGGTTCGAACAAATATCTTAGTTCCGTTTATTTTCTTGATGATCTTACTGGATATGCAGTTGGTGACTCAGGGATAATTATCAAGACAAGTGATGGAGGGGCAAATTGGAATACTATTAGTTTAGGTGATTATACTCCTTTAGGCTCAGTTTATTTCCATAACAGTACGGATGGAATAATTGCAGGTTACGATTATCTTCTTGCTTCTGGAGTTATATTAAGAACAACCGATTCAGGTGAAAACTGGATTGTACAACAGACTGTTCCATTTGTTTCCCTTAATAAAATATTTTTTATTAATCAAAGCCTTGGTTGGATAGTTGGAACTTTCATAAATGGTTCTGAGAAATATGGTGTGATATTGAAAACTACAGATGGCGGTTTAAACTGGGTTAGTCAAAGGACGAGTGATGGTAATGAGCTAAATTCAGTTCATTTTGTCGATGCTAATTTCGGTTGGGTAGTTGGATATAATTTTGATAATTTCAATTGTCTCATTCTAAAGACTGATGATGGCGGTGAAACCTGGACTAACCAATCACCATTCTTGGATCTGTGGTTAATCTCAGTGCACTTTGTTAATAATACAA
>CAZLJI010000438.1:0-2825 GCA_964559565.1 uncultured Ignavibacteriaceae bacterium
CTGCGCCTGAGGTTGGGTCGCATTTCCACAATTGCGGTGCAGCGGTTCCGACTACACCAGCACAGGTGGTGTCATCGGGTCCAGATGAATGGAACATATCTCTTGTACGATTTACTACCGACTTAGAACAAGCATTTCGTATCATATACAAGTTGCCATTAAATTCAGTGAAGGCCGGAATCGGTCTATCTGATGGAATTAAATTTGCTTCAGACTGGAGACCGATGGAAAAGTAATTCGAATAATCGGTATTCTCAGCGGGTGGAGTGATATCGGTGAAATCACACGTATCTCTATCAGTACATCCTGCAGGATCTGAATAATTCGATCTGATGATACCGCCTGTTTGTTTACAGGTGTCTGATGCTGAATCTCCGAGATTACATCCAAGTATAGTAACTTGATTCCCATCTGGTATATCATTAAATAGGCCCGGTGTAAATTCGATAGTATTAAAGTCATACGTGCAAGCAGTTGTAGCAGATGGATCACCAATATTAGCTACGGTGACTGTATGAATTGGCAGTCCTGTTTCTCCAGTAACTGTAAATTTATCTCCCGCTACGATCGGATATTTAAAAAATTGAACTTCCATAAATGTATCCCCGGCTTGAGGATCTTTAATGGGTGTATCACAATCATAAATATATCCAGTATCATATTTTGTTATTGAGCCTGAATTTGCAAAATACAGTATATTATTATACTCATATAGAGTTCCGCCGAGTCTATCATGAAGATTCGGTTTTAATTTTGAAAATTTCCCAATACCTGTCATATAGTGGATAAACATGTAACTGTCAGGAACAAGCTTATTAGTTTTTAAAAAATACGGACGAAAATTATAATCTCCCGGGAAAGAAATATATAACTTATCAGCTAAAACTGTTATAGATTCAGTTCCCTTATTTCCAACTATACTGACATCACCCAAGGGATAATCCAGGAGATTTGTGAAATCAATATAACTAAAATTTAACGTTGAATCTGTATTTGTTGTATAATAGAGGTAGTCATTTTCACCGCTGGAACGTGCACCACCAAGAAACATATATTCAGTACCCTCGATAGTGCCAACAGTAAATAGACCTCTACCATCTTCATTATCCGGCCCGCATCCAGTTTCCAGTCCGGCATTATCAACAAAACAAGAAGAGTGGCCAATCGTAACATAGGGTGGTACAGCAATTGTGCCATCTCTTGTTGATGCAGAATTTTCGTGAATATCGTGCAGATAAAAGTTAGTAATTGAAATAACATCATCACCTAAAGCATTCGCAGTTAGATTTGGAGTGAACCAAATTACTGCCGCACCAGCAGAACATGATGCATAAGCAGCACCATTCAAATCAATATCTTTAACCGTATAGGATGCAGAATTTAAGGTAAAAGTTGAATCAATTGTCGGGTAATCAGCATTAAAATTATATACACATAAGTCACCCCTTCCTGAGGGGAAAAAACATGAAGGGCATTTGACGGCCCCTGTTGTACTTGGTATAAAAGCACTTGTCGTATCTTTTTCGAATTCAAAATCTACATTGACGGGGTTTGTGCCATCTGGATCGAATCTATTTGAACTGTTACCATCAATATTCGGACCGATATAAACCTGATTATGGTAAACCGCAAGATATCCAAAATCAGAAGAATCACCAAATGGATCTGTAGTAATCGGACCTTGAGTAAAGGCATCAACTGGTCCTCCACATCCAGACCAAGGCGAACGATCATTAGGAAAATTCTGTAGATCCTCACCAGTTGCTTCACTTTGAATCGCTCCGACAGCAAAATCATTAAATCCATCTCCGTCAAAACCATTTGATGCAATAACTGTATATATTGCCCCTGTCTGGGGAACAGTATGATTTAAAGTTATTTCATTTAAAGCTGCTCCACCTCTTACAGCGTTATTTTCAATAGTTCCTAAATTAGTTGGAGAAATAAATGTATAACGAGTAATATCCTGCGCAGAATTTGGAATAGCACCCCATTTAACAGTTTTATTAAAGACAACTAAAAGAGAAGTTGTTGTCAAACAACTTGCTGTAAAGACCTTTAATTGTTCATTACCCAGAAATGTTCCATATTTTGGATCAGCCAATACAGCATTATCATTTTCATCAACAATTGGATTAACAGAAAGCGCGCTATTTGCAGTTAATTTATATGTCGTTGTAGGACATTGTGTAAAATTACTATGCGTTATCTCATATATAGAAGAAGTAATTTTTATTATAGACACACCTGCCGGCCATACAATAGCATCACTGCCTCCTGTACAACCTGTTTCTTCTGGAGCTTCTATTAATTCATAATTGTCGACATCTGTAGCAGTTGCTTCCGTAACTGGTTCTGAAAAAACAACCTGTATAGTATTAGAGCCTGTAGCAGAAACAGAAAGTACGTATGGCGAAATAATCCCACTTACAATTACTTCTCTTGAATCAACAGCAGAATTATTTGCTGCATCAAAAATAGATGAAGCAACAGCGTTAATAGTATCCACATTAACATCAGCAGAATCTAAAACGGGATTTATTGTAAATGTTATCAAATTATCTAAACAAGCATTTGCATCAGCTCCTATTGCCGATTTTGAAGTTAATGGTCCACCATAATTATTATAGTTAATATCACCCAGTTCGAGATCTGTATCACAAACTCCACCATCATCATCAACAGCTTCACTAAAGGAAACAGTTAATAATGCTGATCCTGTAGTACCAGAAACCTGAGTAATAATAGGAGCAGCACCATCAGAGAGAGAAACTGATAATGGCGCAATCTGGTCAATAACAAAACCATTTGTTCCTTCTAATCCT
>CAZLJI010000439.1:0-2824 GCA_964559565.1 uncultured Ignavibacteriaceae bacterium
TGTTCCAGTGCTTAATGATACCTGGTTAAGCGGCAAAGGATAAATTCCACCAGGAACATTGAACGTAACTATATCAGCGACAAGTTCATAATATTGAGATATCATTTCTGAATTTTCAAATCCCATACGACATGCAATGGCATTCAAGACTGTGATGTAGTCAATCGGAATTGGAGACTGATATTCATAACCCGTATCACACGAGTTTCCCAGGGAATTACATGTTGGGGATGTGCCATCTGTAGTAAAACAGATGACCGTACTTCCGGTTGAAAACAATGTAACGGAAAGCGCATCATTATAGAATCCACCCGGCGGTGTAAATTCAACAAAATTTGTACTACCTGTAAAAATTGTATTTGCCATAATTTCTTCACTTGGCTCACTGATATTCCCTGCCTGGTCTTTTGCACGGACTGCAAAATAATAATATGTTTCGGGTAATAATTCAGTCGCTGTAAAATGCAAAACACCTCTACCAGTTATGCCTCCGATGGTAAAAACAGAACAATCGCCACTAATTTTAGTTATACATATTTCATAGGAAATAAAGTTTGATAATGAAATATTATCATTCGAGGGTGACCAACTGATGGTTATCATAGTTGAATCTAATGCGGTAACTTTTAAATTCTCTGGAATAGATGGTACTGTATGATCATTAAGTGTTTGTCCATTTGAACTGATATAGTATCCATTAAGTGCATCAATATCTGAGATTCCATTCCCATCTGTATCTACACCGATGATAATATGCCACTCGTTCAGCAAAAAAAATACTTCTTGCGAGTCTGGATCATTAGATGAAAGTAAGGTAATTTCCCCGAGACTGCCGCTCCAATCAAAAAAAAGGTATAAATCAATTTCGCCATCATTATTTATGTCAACACCGGCAATAAATTGTCCGGAATTTAAGATTATAATGGAGTCATCAACTATATAGATATCAATCTGAGTATCTCCATCCAAATCGATTCCATCAGCGAGGCCATCATTATCTTCATCCAAAAGGTCGACCAGACAATCTCCAAATGAACATGATAAATTCACATCCGTTTGACCGGAAAAAGCATCTTCAAAATACTTGTCCTGAGACTTATATGTTTTTTTATTTAAACTTGAATTGCTTGTCCCAATATTACATGTGAAAAGAAAGCATAGTTTTATAAGCAGAACCGTTAATAAAAATAGCTTGTTCATAATTTTATTCTATAATATCCAATTTCTTTAATGTTTTGATTAGGTTATTTTTGGTCATCAACTGTCAATATTTTTTTGCGTATGGATCATTTTTCTATCAAGTAATTAATTCCCGTTGTATAGAATATTATTTATCCACTTCGGATAGCAGCAAAATACTTCATGTTTTTGATTCAAAATCCGATTTAATCTACAAGAAAATCCTGCCTACCTGGTGACCCAAAGACTTCCGCAGTCAATAAAATATCATCAAATTTTTGCCAGGTGAACCGTTCAGACACTCGGCCTGCTTGATAAGACTTATAAGCCGCAACTGAGAAGAGTTACATATAAATTCTAAACGATGGATGCCATTATTCAAACCCACTATATTTATTTTAATAATTCTACAACGCAACAATTTTTTATATTTCTTGACTTTCCCGACTGAAAATAATATAAATAACATTATGACCGTAAAAGACTTATCCATTGAAACTATTAGACAATTACCTGATAACTGCACCGTTGATGATATTATTAAAGCCCTATGGATCTAAATGATGCAATAAAAGAATTACTGAGCTAAAGGGAGAATACAAATCTATGCTGGATTTTTTATCGCCTGTTATTAATCTCAATCTAATTGCATCCATTATTGCGTTTATTTTTGGCATTGCTATTCTCTGGCTCAGTTCAGAAATTATCCTGAAAAAGATTAATCCAATTGCTCGTTTTTTTGGAGTGAAGGAACTTGTTGTGACAATTCTCGGTGTCAGCGTTTTATCATCGCTTCCTGAATTGCTGATTTCCCTGATTTCAAACACTCAAGGTAACTCGAACATAGCTTTCGGCAATATTGTAGGATCAAATTTTGTTACTCTTACATTTGTAACTGCAGTTTGCGCTGTAATTTCCCCAATACCGGTAAAAAAAGAAGCGAGAGAAAGAGAAGCTGTCTGGATGATTCTCTCATCAGTTATCATTTTATTGCTTGCCATAGACAGGAGTCTATCGCGTATCGACGGATTCATTTTGATGCTGTTTTATATTCCATATCTTATCTCTGTGATCAGAGATTCAAAAGATAAACACAACAAATCACAAACTGATAATTTGCAGCAGAATAAAAATGAAAGGGGAAAAATCAGTATACATATTCTAGTGATGCTTGCTGCAGTTGCCGGAGTAATCGCAGGCGCAGATATTGCTTTGATGGGAGGGCAAAACATTGGAGTATTATTGAATATCCCTCCACTTGCGCTTGGTATTATCCTCTTTGCATTTGGAACATCACTGCCTGAGTTTGCCATTGCCTTATCTGCAACTCTTAAAAAAAAGGCAGATATCGTTATTTCTGAAATTTATGCATCGAATATTTTTACTGCGCTCTTTGTTCTTGGACTTTGCTGTATTGTTATGCCGATGAATCATCTGGATGAACGGATTATTAATTTTGATCTTCCTTTCCTGATTCTTTCTGGAATTATTGTGCAGATTTTTATAACCACAAATCAAAAATTAATCAGAATGGAAGCGATTGTGATATTGGCTCTATACTGTTATTTTGTCCTGGGACACTTCCTGGATCTGTCTTTCAGTTTTTAAACCATGCAAAGAAGTCATCATTAGCTATGCGATCTAA
>CAZLJI010000440.1:0-2816 GCA_964559565.1 uncultured Ignavibacteriaceae bacterium
CAACTCACCAATTGCCGCTGCGTTAGCATCGTTATCTACAAATACTCGTTTATTAAATTTTTGTGAAATGACTTTAGCGATATTTACTTTTTTCCAGCCAGGTAAGTTTGGTGGATCTTCGACTATGCCTTTGTCGGGAGTAACAACACCGGGACACCCAATTCCAATTCCATCAATTTTGTAGTCTGATTTATCAGTTAATTCTTTGATGCCATTTGTAATATTTTCGATTACTTTCTTTGGACCGTTTTCAGCTTCAGTCCGAATCGAAATTTTCTTTATCAATTTGCCAGTGTTGGAAACGATACCAAGTTTAATGTTGGTTCCACCTAAATCTACACCGACTGCATATTTATGTGTTTTGGTCATAATCTAGCGTTTTGTTTATGTCATCACGAAACTAACTTTTGGTGGGTGATGTGATCACATATTTTTCTTAAATAATTTAAAAGATTGCTTCGTCCGACAGAAGCCAGACTCGCAATGACAGTAATGACATTAATTTGTAAAACTCTGGTCAACAATTTTTATTTCACTTGGATATTTTATATCTCCCAATGGCGAAGATACTGTTGGTGTTGCGAACAAGCTCAACTTGGAAGATGATCCTTGCTGACCGCCCAACGCAAGCGCAAGATTTAGAAGATTTTCATATCCTTTATTCCCAAAAAATTCAATCAGGTCTATGTTCATTGTTAATGGAATATTTGTAATCTCTCCAGTGCCGGGGACAGAAACTGCTGCTCCGATATTTCCGGAAATTGTTTCAACCTGATCTATCTCTAATCTCCAGGGAAATGATTTTAATGTTGCGTCAGTTTTAGGATATCCGCCGGTACCATCATTTGGATTTTTTGCTT
The DNA here is from genome assembly GCA_964559565.1 of uncultured Ignavibacteriaceae bacterium. Lineage (GTDB taxonomy): Bacteria > Bacteroidota > Ignavibacteria > Ignavibacteriales > Ignavibacteriaceae > IGN2. The sequence goes on from CAZLJI010000440.1 coordinate 861, forward strand.
CAAGATTAAGTGTAAATGATGCTGGTAATTTACCAGTTGCTATAACCTGCGTGAGATTTAATAATTCCATTGCATTAAAATCCTGCAAGGAACTTTTATTAGAAATATTAATACCGCTTACAGTAAAGTTGTTTACTGCACCAAGCTTAAATTTCAAACGTGAGATGTTTACCATTGTTTCATAAACGCTGCAGCTTGAAGTCAAAAATAGAAGTGCAATTGAAAGTAAAATTATTTTTTTCATTGTAATCCTATAGTTTTATTAATGAATTGTTTAATTATTAAACTATTATGCAATCCTTTGACCCTCAATCTTTTGAATAATTATCTGCGCAACTTTTAGTGCTCTTAGTCCATCAATTCCGGAAACAAGGGGTTTTGTTTTCTTGATTACAGAATCCACAAACAACTGAAGCTCGTACTGGAGCGCATTTAATTCCTTCTGTTCGGGCTGTTCGTACACAAGTTTTTTTCTTTTATCACCAACACCAATCTCTCCAAAAGAAATTAACGAAGGACTAACTTCTGCATCAGGTGCAACAAGACGGTAGGATTCAGCAACGCCAGTAACGAAATCCAATGCAATATAGCTGTCTTTCTGAAAGATTCTCATCTTCCTCAATTTTTTTTGAGATATTCTGCTAGCCGTTACATTCGCAACAGCACCGTTTGCAAACTGAAGTCTTGCGTTTGCAATATCCAGATGATCAGAAACGACAGCCACTCCATTTGCCTGAACATCAACTACATCACTTTTAACAAGGCTGAGAATAATGTCAATATCGTGAATCATTAAATCAAGAACTACCGCCACATCAGTACCTCGAGGATTAAATTGCGCGAGCCTGTCTGTCTGAATGAATTTTGGCTCATCAATATATTTTTCCATTGAGACTAATGCAGGATTGAATCGTTCAATGTGTCCAACTTGCAGATTAAGATTTTTCTTTTCCGAAATATCAACAAGCTCTTCAGCTTCTTTGATCGTAGTTGTAATTGGTTTTTCAATGAAGACATGAACTCCAAATTCAAAACATTTTTTAGCAAGCTCATAATGTGCAGTAGTTGTAGCAGCAATTGAGACTGCATCTACTTTCTTCAATAATTCATCAAGCGAACTTGAACCTGGAACATTGAACTCTGAACTAACTGACTTTAACTGTTCTTGATTTGAATCATAAACTCCAACAAGTTCACAATTTTCCATCGACTTAAACATTTTGGTATGAAGCTTACCGAGATGTCCTGTTCCTATTACAGCAACTTTTAGTTTATTCATTTGTCAAATTTTAATTTTTAATTTATCATTTTTGTTTGTTCTTGCTATTGTGATTTCACCCGCTTATATCCAATAATTCTCTCATAGGGTCCTTTGTCCTGTTCATTATAATAAAGAAATATATCAAACTCTTTTGAATTCAGCCAGGTGTTACCCTCTAGCACCAGCCAATCGGGATCTAATATTTCGTTGTAATCAATATCTGCAGCAACATACTGGTAATCATATATTCCTCTTTTTAGTGGAATAGTGATTGAATAAACTCCTCCGCTTTCACTCATTTTGTAATCCAAAGAAAGTTTCCAATCGTTGAATGCGCCAACCAGAAAAATATTCCTGAAATTTTCTTCTGGCGGCCGGATTGAAAATGTAACATTCAGATAAGTTGAATACTCATCATAGTAATTTGAATAAATCTTTCCACCGTTTAAATCTTTATTTACTGGATTAAGAAAAAATCTTGAATACTCAAGTCCGTCGAGTTGTGCTCTGACATCTTTAGCAATGAATAAATTATGGTCACGAATATCAACCTGCCTGAACTCGTTGCCTGCAGGAATATCTCTTGCAGTAAAGGTAAAACTTCTGTTAGCATCCCATTTATAAAACCTGTAAAGTGTGTTAGTCTCCCTATCAATGACCACTGGATCATAAAGACGCTGGTTATCAACTATTTC
>CAZLJI010000441.1:0-2812 GCA_964559565.1 uncultured Ignavibacteriaceae bacterium
TAAAGAGATTGAGAAACCGGTGATTGTTAATGGCACCGCTCAATTAGAAAAACCACGCAGCATTAACCCAATTTTATTGGGTTGTATGGTGCTGCAAACATTGACATTATTTGGCATAATTGCCTTAAAACTATAAGGGGTATAAAAAATGGCACATCTAGTTATTGTTATCAATTCACCAGACAGCATTGATGAATTAAATTCTAAAATTCAGCGCAAGGGAAGCTCTCCAGAAGCGCTAAACAACGTTGCTAACTATGTTAATGCAATTAACAGCGCTAACATTTCAGCAAGTGTTCAAGTAACAGTTCGCGACACCGCTCCGGCTGTTGCAACAAGCGGTGCTAATTCTACACAAGAATCATACAGCTAATCGGTGATTTTTTATGAAGCATGAAAAAATGAAAAAGCTCATGGAAAAGAAAAAAGAAGGAAAACTTTCTCCTGTTGAAAAGGAAGCAAAGTCTACCGTTCTTAAGGATCTTAGCAGCGAAGCGAGCCGAATGATGGCCGAACGCCTTGGTGGAGTTAAGAAAGCCACTATTATGGCCGATTCTCCAGAAGGTATGAAAAAAGGCGCCGAACTCGTCGAAAAAATTGCCGAAGTAATGCCAAACGGCAAAGAATCCGAAGAAAAGTCCGGAATGGAAGACGCTAAAGAACACGAAGAAGAAATGGTTGCTGAAGCTGAAGGCGGCGAAGAAGCCGAAGAAGCCGAAGAAGAAGGCGAAGAGGCTTCTAAAGAACAACTTCTTGCTGAAATTGAGCGCCTAAAAGCCAAAATTGAAAAGATGAGCTAATTTATGGCCTTCACTCCTTGGATGACCTCCAATGATATTATCGAGGCCGTAAAACGCAAAATCGCTTTTCCTGTTTCTCAGAATACATTTTCTGAGGAAGACATTCTTCGTTTTGCTAATGAAGAAATGTTCATCTCTCAGGTTCCGTCTGTTCTTCAGTTTCATGAAGAATACTTCGTTTACCGCGTTGTAACGCCCCTAGTTTCTAACATTAGCCGCTATTCTATTCCCGATAGGGCAATTGGAATGCGTCTTCGCGATCTTATGTGGTCGGATGCTAGTGGTAACTTCTTTGAAATGACGCGCATTAATGCGGACGATAAAGCATTCTTTCAACGAAATATTGGCGCCAATCAAGCGATTCATAAATTCTACATTGAGAACAACGACGTTGTGCTTACCCCCGCAGTCGTTGGCTCTACTACTGGAAATCTGAATTTCTTTATTTTCATGCGTCCAAATCAGCTAGTAAAGAACGATAGAGCGCGAATCATTCAATCGTTTACACAAGACATTACGATTGCTAATAACGGAGCTTTTGTCACGGGCGATAAACTAACAATCACTCTCGCTACGCAAACTCCTCAACCGATTGCAACTGATATTACAATAGTTGTGGGCGCAACCGCAAACGACACTGCCGTTAATCTTCAAAATGCTATAAACGGTGCATTAACCGGAAGTGGGATGACCGCTTCAGCAAACGCTAATGTTGTTACTTGTACTTCTGATGATATAACCGCGTCTTTTGTTTGCTTAAATGAAACCGCTGTTACAATATCTTCGCAAATTGGATTTAATGTAGATCAATCTGTTGCTGGGTTATTTAACGTTGGAACTAAGATTGACTTCTTGCAGACAAGGCCCGGTCATAAAACCTATGTTTTTGACATTAGAGTTCGAGCAATTGCAGGAACAAATCTTAAAGTAAATCGTTCTGATTTACTTGTTGATCTTGCAACCGGATTTGGCTTTACCCCCCAAATTATAAATATTCAAACCGGCGATTACATCTGTGTGGCCGGGGAGTCTATCATCCCGCAACTTCCACCCGATCTTCATAACATGCTTGCTGAAAAAACAGCAGCACGTATTCTCGCTTCTCTTGGTGATCAAGCTGGACTTGCAATGGCGAATGATAAAATTAAAGAAATGGAGTACCGTCAAGGAAGTCTGCTGAACGATCGCGTAGATGGCGCTCCGCAGAAAATTACTGCTCGTCACTCTATACTGAGATACCAAAAAATGGGAGTGCGTAAGCGCATGTAATCATTATGGAAAATCCATTATTCATGCTTCAAAAACCAATAAGGTCAACTTTTGTATACGGATTGTGCGACCCCGATACGAACGAGTTGCGTTATATTGGATTGACCTGTAATGGATTTCAACGCATAAAAAACCACTACAATGATTCGTTTTTAGATTATAAACATTCTGCCATTAAAAAATGGGTAAAACATCTCCGACTTCAAAATAAAATATTCAATGTTATTTATATCGAATACTTTGATAAAGATGGCTTACAGGTGGATGAAGCCGAAAGGTTTTGGATTGAGTACTTCCGCTCAATTGGAGCGCGTCTTTTAAACCATGAAAAAGGCGGTCGAGTTTATGGTAATTTACACCATTACAAAGATTCAAAATCAAAAGCTTTAAAAGGTCGTAAAAAAACCAACTCACATTCCGAAAACATTAAAAAAGGTCAAGTTCGAGAATACGGTCTTAAAATAAAAGACGACAAAGGTAACATTTTTAATTCTTTACAAGAAGCAGCTATCAAAAATCAAAATCTTTTTGAACGATTGATGGAAGCTACAAAATATTGTTCATTGGGACAAATTACAGCTGCATTGTTTGAAGTAGGAGGACAGTATCGAAGAAATATGTAATCGAATTTTATGTGAATACGCCTTCACATGATCTCTGATAGTTAATTAAATGACAAATATCATTCTGACAGCGATCTCATTTGGCTATCTTTTAAGTGCATGAAGATGGTCAATGAATTG
>CAZLJI010000442.1:0-2805 GCA_964559565.1 uncultured Ignavibacteriaceae bacterium
GTAAGCGGAATAAAGAAAACATATTGGCTAACTTACTTTCGCAGGGCTAATGTATTCCCGCGTTTAACCAGAGCAACTCCAATTAAAATTAACCCGGAAGCCACAAAGACAGTGATTGTCAGTGGCTCATTCAGGACGTACCAGCCAAGTAATATTGCAATGATTGGATTGATGTAAGCGTAAGTTGAAACCAGTGAAAGCGGAAGTTTTGTTACAGAATAAATGTAAGATGCATAACCAAGTATTGAACCGAAAACTATCAGGTAAGCAAGAGCAAGCGCTCCGTTTTGTGTAAGATGAAATCCATTTTGTTCACCAAGAATTAATCCAAGTGCTGTTTGCAGGATTCCGGCGATTAACATCTGGATAGATGCACCCATCATTGGTCTCACGTCTGTTTTTTTGTATTTCCAATAAAGGCTTCCTGCAGCCCATGCAATCACTGCACCGAGCAAACACAATCCGCCGAGTACAACATTAACATCCAAAGCTATATTTAAATCCTTTGCAAATATTAAAACCACACCGATTGTGCCTAAAAATAATCCGCCGATAATAAAAGAATTTATTTTTGGTCTGTTCGGAAGAAAATATTCTATCCCAACAACCCAGAAGGGAAGTGTACTGAGAATTAATGCTGTTAACCCGCTTGGCAGCCATTGCTCTGCGACTACAACCAATCCGTTTGCAATGCCAAGTAATAAAATTCCAACAATTGCAAGATCTTTTAAATCTTTTAATGCAGGTAACTTGTAGTGTCGCAGATTTAGAAGTATCGTCATCAAAACACCAGCGATTATCCATCTTAATCCGGCAAATAACATCGGGGGTAAATCAGTGACACCAATCCTGATTGCTAAGTAAGTTGTTCCCCAGACAATACAAATTGTCAGCCAGGCGATGTATGCTTTTATTCCGTACTTCTCGTGCATGTAATTTCTTAATGTTAAAAACCGACTGTAAAAATAGTTTAATCTTGTCACGCATCAACTTACATTTGATGAGCGGAAAATCTAATGTTATCCCAATCACAAAAAATAGGGTAGAAATTCAACTCAACCAGTCTCATTTTAACTTTCATTTTCCATGCTCTTGCTTCGGCTTGCTTAGCCAAGACGAGTTAGGTAATTTTCACCTTACAAATTTTAATAATATCTGAAACCCCTACGGAGAAAAAAATGACTACAATTGTTGATATAATAGCGAGAGAAATACTCGATTCAAGAGGTAATCCTACAGTTGAAGTTGAAGTGATGCTTGAAAGCGGAATTATCGGAAGAGCTGCTGTTCCAAGCGGTGCTTCAACCGGTGAACACGAAGCAGTTGAACTGCGTGACGGCGATAAAAACCGTTACAACGGCAAAGGTGTTCAAAAAGCAGTTGAAAATGTAAACGAAAAAATAGCTGATCAACTAATAGAGCTTGATGCAGCAGACCAGGTTGCAATTGATAAACTCTTGATTGATCTAGATGGAACTGAAAATAAATCCAACTATGGTGCTAATGCTATTCTCGGAGTTTCGCTTGCTTGTGCAAAAGCATCAGCAGCAGCACTCGAACTTCCTCTTTACAGATACATTGGCGGAACAAACGCAAAAACTTTACCCGTTCCAATGATGAACATTCTTAACGGCGGGAAGCATGCAGACAATAATGTTGACTTCCAGGAATTTATGGTGATGCCTGTTGGTGCACCGAATTTTGCCGAAGCATTAAGAATGGGTGCAGAAACTTTCCATGCTTTGAAATCAGTTCTATCAAAAAAGGGATACAACACTGCAGTTGGTGATGAAGGCGGGTTTGCACCAAATTTAAGATCAAATGAAGAAGCGATCGAAGTAATTCTTGAAGCAATTCAGAAAACAGGTTACAAAATCGGTAATGAAATTGCTATCGCTCTCGATCCTGCTGCAAGCGAATTCTTCATCAAAGAAAAAAATGCATATCACTTATTCAAATCAGCTCCGGACCAGGAAATTCCAATTGAGAAAATGGTTGATTACTGGGCAGGCTGGGCAAGTAAATATCCAATAGTCTCTATTGAAGATTGTCTTGCAGAAGATGATTGGAATGGCTGGAAAATGCTAACCGATAAAATCGGAGATAAAATTCAACTTGTTGGTGATGATCTTTTTGTCACTAATACAAACAGACTTGCAAAAGGAATTGAGCTTGGTGTTGCGAATTCAATTTTAATAAAAGTTAATCAGATTGGTACTTTAACTGAAACTCTCGATGCAATTGAGCTTGCAAAGATCAACGGATACACAAGTGTTATCAGCCATCGTTCAGGAGAAACTGAGGACACAACAATTGCTGATATTGCAGTTGCAACGAATGCAGGACAAATTAAGACTGGTTCAGCTTCCAGAACAGACCGTATTGCAAAATACAACCAGTTATTAAGAATAGAAGAAGAGCTTGATGTAACCGCGGTTTATCCCGGAATCGATGCATTAAATTATAATGCGTAATTATTCAGCCCGGGTGATTCAGTGATCTTCCGGGCTCTTTTATCTTTAATAAAAATTAAGTTGAATATCATACTTTACTTACAGGCACACAAATGAAAAATAATCATCTTCAAAGCGTTAATAACTTAATCAAAAAACATAAAGTAGAATTTATTGATCTTAAGGCAATTGATCTTGTGGGAAGACTTCATCACGTAACGCTTCCTTATTATGATAATGTTCTTGAAAAAATAATGAGCGAAGGAGTTGGGTTTGATGGATCTAGTTACGGATTCAGAAAAGTTGAAAACAGTGATATGATTTTAATGCCTGACCTTGAAACAGCTGCAAT
>CAZLJI010000443.1:0-2360 GCA_964559565.1 uncultured Ignavibacteriaceae bacterium
GTCTGAACTGCTTTTGCGAGTTTTTCTTTTTCTTCTGCATTAACAAAATAGCATCCTTGAGCCTGCGCTTCTTCAATTACTTTTTCTTTTAATGGAAGATCAACAATCATTGATTGTTCAGATGAGCAGAGAGTTCCATTGTCGAAAGTAGTTCCGTAAACAATATCGGCAACAGCTTTTTGATAATTAGCTGTTCTTTCAATAAATGCGGGAACATTTCCCGGCCCAACTCCATAAGCTGGTTTCCCTGAACTGTAAGCTGCTTTCACCATTTGAGTGCTTCCGGTTGCAAGGATTACTGAAATATTTTTATCATGCATCAAAGCATCAGTTCCTTCGATAGTTGATTCGGTCATACATTGAATCAATCCTTTTGGTGCACCTGCTTTTTCTGCTGCATCTGATAAAATCTTTAATGCTTCTGCGGTACACTTAGCAGTTTTTGGATGAGGGCTAGCAACAATCGCATTTCTACTTTTCAAAGATATCAAAGCTTTGAACATTGCAGTGGAAGTCGGATTGGTAGAAGGAATTAATGCACACACAACGCCCATCGGTTCTGCAATTTTTAAAACTTTTCCATTTGCTTCTTCAGCAACAATACCGACTGTCTTTAAATTTTTAATAGATTCGTAAACGTTTTTTGTACTAAATTGATTCTTGATGATCTTATCTTCATAAACTCCAAATCCACTTTCATCACAAGCCATCTTCGCAAGTTTTTCTGAAGCCTTATAACCAGCTTCAGCCATTGCTTTTACAATTTTATCAACTTGCTGTTGCGAGCAGTGTTTGAATTCAAGTTGCGCTTCTTTAGCTTTTGCAGCCAAGTTGCGAGCTACCTGAATGGAAAGAAGGTCTTTATCCAAAATCATTTTATTCCTTGTGAATGGTCAGTTCAAATATATTTAACCTGCAAGAGAAGTTCAATTTTGAAGAATGGACTATAAAAGAATTAGAGTGTATTCCTTAGTTTAGCTAATCCAGTTTTACTAACCGGTAACTGTTTGCTGTTTTTAAGAATAATTTGGTAGGATTCTTTTCCGGTTTGTTCAAGATGCTGGATAAAATCGACATTAATAATATATGAACGATGGATTCTGATGAAGTTGTTTTCGTTGAGATGGTTTTCAAAATACTTCATAGTCTTTTGCTTGAGGAATCTTCCCTGGTCGCAGTTAATCATTACGTAATCGTCCTGTGCTTCAAGCCATTTTATTGTTTCAACAGGAATGATCGAAATTTTTGAGCCCTCTTTAATTACGACACGTTCGAGATATTCAATCTTCTCGTCTTTGTAATCGATGATGTTTTTGATTACAGCATCGTGCTCAAATTTATCCTGAAGGAAGTTGAATGACTTTTTGAGAGCATCATTAAATCGATCCTCAGAAAATGGTTTCAATAAATAATCAGCAGCATTGACTTCGAAGGCTTTGATTGCATAATGATCAAACGCAGTTGTGAAAATAATTACAGGTGGTTCTTCCAGCAGTTCAAGCATTTCAAAGCCGCTGATCTTCGGCATCTGGATATCGAGGAAAATAATATCTGGTTTTAACTCGTTAATCTTTTTTATTGCATCGAAACCGTTTGAACATTCAGCAACAATTTCAACTTCAGGATGACTTTTGAGATAGCCTTTGGTTATTTCGCGGGCTAACTTTTCGTCATCAATTATTATTGTAGTTATTTTACTTTTCATATTATAATATTATTTGTTACTTAATTTGTGAAACTTGCCTGACGCCTGCCTGTCGGTAGGCAGGGCAGTCAGGTTTGTGGCTATTTTGTTTGCCACAAATCCTCCAAAGGCGTACAAGTTCACTAATTAGAACGAATCTCACTTTCAATCGGAATAAATAACGTCACGTTAAAAATACCTTTTTCTTTTTTCACTTCCATAAGGTCATTTCTTTTATAAATAAGATTTAAACGATCATTTATATTCTTCAATCCAACTCCGGCACCTTTCCTCGATTTTGAAGATTCATCAAAATTATTCACAAGCTGGATTCTCAAGTATCCATCATTAAAACTGCATTTCAATGTTAAAAGTACTTTATCAAAGGTTTCATAAACAGCGTGCTTAATTACATTCTCAAGCAGCGGCTGTAGAATCATATTTGGTATTTCGACTTTATAGTAATCTTCACTTATCTCCTCTAAGTAATCAAACTTTTCTTCAAATCTTATCTTCTCAATATCAAGATAAAGACGGATGTTCTTCAGTTCCTCGCTGAGCTTGTTTTTTTCTCTTTCATTTGTTGCCAGAATATAGCGGAGAAAATCAGCCAGCTTAATTATCATCTCCTTCGCTTTTTTAGGATCGATTTCCGTCAATGCACTCATCGAATTCA
>CAZLJI010000443.1:2370-2805 GCA_964559565.1 uncultured Ignavibacteriaceae bacterium
ATGAAATGTGGATTAATCTGAAACTTGAGTGATCTCAGTTCTGCCTGTGTTACAAGATTTTTTAGTTCTGACTCTTTTAATGATCTCTCCTGCAATTCTGAATAGTAGGAGACTAAGTAATAAAAAGAAACCACAATTGTATAAAGCAGAAATCCAACAAGAAATCGCCAAAGTATAGTATGATAAAAATAGTTTTGATACTTCTCATCAAATCCTATAATTGGAACCATCACAATGTAAATAAATAAAATCCATAATCCCGAAGAAAAAATTGCAGTAATTGTATGGCTGGAAAAAATTTTAAGCAGATGGTATTGTTCTATGGATATATACTTAGCAGGATAATGCCAGATGATGGTAAGTCCGCATAATAATATCGAAGAAACGATGCTCTCAACAACGGAAGCATTTAAAGCAAGTTCAAGTCCGAAGAAT
>CAZLJI010000444.1:0-2803 GCA_964559565.1 uncultured Ignavibacteriaceae bacterium
TACTTGTAGGATTTGATGCGGTAGTTTTTGAAATGAGATTTTTATCGCCGGGAAGTTCAAAAAACTCTGGTTTCTGTTGTGCAGTTACTTTAATAATGAAAAGAAAAAGTGCTAGATTAAAAATTAGTTTTATCATTGAATCAGCACGAAATGATTAATGAGATTGCTCAGGTCACCTATTCTATCTTTAGCCTGGAATTCAAATCGGTAAGTCCCTTTTTGATTGCTTTGATCCACCTGAATTAATCTTGAGAATATTCCATCGCCAGCTGTCAGATCACCATTTTCCGGTTTACCGTCATCAAAAAGAAAAACCTTGCTACCATTTGTTGAGCCATCTGGTCTGTAAACAACAAAATAAACTTCTAAAATATCACTCAACCCATTTGGATCAGACGCTTCGACAGAAGTTGAGATTACTGTAGGTTGTGTTACCACAACTGTATCAGGATCAATTAAAGTATTAGCTATCACCGGAGGAAGATTATCCTGGCCATTTTTAAAATAAAATGTTCCAAGAGCAACTTGTTTTATTCCACCCTCAAATCCTTCCGCAGAAAATTTAACTATATAATTCCCGATGGGATATTCTCGTTTAAGAATAAACTGATTTTCATAAAGATCATCAATGATTTCATACATCTCTATGGGCTCTGAGTTTAATTTTGAATTATCAGAAGCATAAACATCAAAATAAGCTTTGTAAACCTGGCTTGGCGGTGTAAAAATTAGTCTTAGATTTAGAAGAGAATCTCCCGGAACTTTCATATTAACAGTATCTTTAATTCCGGCAATTGAACTCACCTGATAGTTATCAGTTCCTGAATCGATAATATCATCGTAAGTTTTTTCACATCCCCATATGAGAAGTGGAATCATTAAGAAATAGGCTTTTCTCATAGCTGAATAATATTTTGAAGCAAGCAATATCACAAGGTAAAAATTAAGATATTTTTAAAATTATTGAGGCAATGTAAGCATAATAGGTATCGGAGAAAAAGATATAAGGAATATAAAAAAAGCCAAATACCCAATAAGTTTTCTTCTCGGATCTAGTTCGGTTGCATCCAGCACAGGAGGATGTTTTAACTTTATAACAAAGTATAAAATTAAAGCCCAGAACAACCACCCTGACCATCCAATTCCATAATTTATTTCAAGCATTGAATCCACAAGTCCGATAATTCCAAAGATGAACATTACTATAAAACATATAACTGAAATTTTATAATGATCTTTTTCTCCAAACATAGCGTAGGAAATATGTCCGCCATCAAGCTGTCCAACGGGAATCATATTCATTGAAGTAATGAACAGTCCAAACCATCCGACACAAAGAAATGGATAATGATAGATTTCACTCATTGGCGGAAAAAATTGTCCCGGCTGAACTAAGATTTCTCTCATCAAAGAAAAAAGTATTGAATCTCCAAAGATTAACGCGTATCCCTCTTTGCCATAAATTGGTTCAAGATAATCCGGATGGATATTTATCAGGTAATCAATTCCCGGAACATTTAAGAATCCATAGATCAGCACAACTATAGTTACCATAAAACCTGCGATTGGACCAGCTACTCCAATATCAAACATCGCTTTCTTTGATTGGATACGTGTGCGAGTTCTGATCACTGCACCCATCGTTCCAAAATTTATAAATAATGGAATCGGCGGAAATGGGATATAAAAAGGTAATGTGGATTTTACTTTGTGATAAATTGCTGCAAAGTAATGTCCGAACTCGTGAAAAGTAATGATAAGTAAAATTGAAATTGAATATGGTAAACCTTTCAGCAGTTCACTCAATTCATACGGTCCTCCGGTTGCACTTGCCCACTGCACTCCTGCGATGGTTGTTGTAATAAAAGTAATAATGAATAACCCCAGATGAAGCAAAGTTCTTTCTTTTTTTTGCTTTACTTCAGGAGTAGAGTATGTGGAATAGTAGTCTTCCCCGTAAGGCTCAGGCATAATTAAATATCCAGGTTAATACCGATTGTTGCATAACTTTCATTAACATTATAAAACTCTCCGTGCACACTTTTGCCGGAAAAGTATGAGGCTAAAATACTGAATCCTCTTGACTCTGGTTGTCCAAATTTTACTCCCGCAGAAACTATATTATTTCCTGAATACTCATCAATTCCTATTAATTTGAAATCATAAGCAATGAATGGTGTGAATAAAGAATTTTGAAACTGAGTTGCATAATAATCAAATCCAGCCTGAAGTATTCCCTTTTTAATTTCATCGGGAACGATGTGGATGTTGTAAGTAATTCCGCCATAAACTCGAATTCCATAAATTTTATAATATCCAATCAATTCAAAAAATTCTCTGCTGTAAACAAATGGTTCGCTTCTTTCCAACCAACTTTCAGATTCAGCATCATAGTAGCCATCAACAAGATGTGCACTGATATGACTAAAGCGTAATCTTGCACCCCACTCACTATCATCATTCTTTTTTTTGAAACCACCATTTGCTCCGAATAGATAATCAACAGTTTCAACAGGAAACTTAAAATTGTTTTCTGAACGAGCCCGAGTGTAAGTAAAAAAATCTGCGCCAAACGAGAATGATTCATCTTCAGCTTTCCAGTGAATTATATCGTGTGATGTCCCAATATCAATTCTTACTTTTTCAAGATCAAATAAATATTGAAATCCAGCTTTTGGTTCAAGGAAGTGAGCCGTAAATGGTTGAATGTTTAAATCTGCGGGAAACCATTCAGTAGCTGTTTGCGCAATGGAATTAATTTTAATAACTGATAAGAGAAACAGAACAAATATAAATCGCATTA
>CAZLJI010000445.1:0-2797 GCA_964559565.1 uncultured Ignavibacteriaceae bacterium
GAAGCCAGAATTGCGCCAACAAGAAAATATGGCCTCCTTCTTCCCAATCGATTCCAGGTGTTGTCACTAATATGTCCAATTATCGGCTGGACGATTAAACCTGTTACCGGTGCAGCAATCCATAAGATAGGAATGTTCTCAATGCTGGCTCCCAAAGTTTCAAAGATTCTGCTTACATTTGCATTTTGAAGAGCAAAACCGAATTGAATTCCAAGAAAACCAAAGCTCATATTCCAGATTTGCCAGAAAGAAAGACGGGGTTTTTGCATAGAAGATTCCAAAACAATTTTGAATTGTATTTAATTTTATTTGTGTTGATAAAATAATATGAATTTCGATGATATTATAAAGCAGGTTGAAGATAATCCTTACTCCGCTTTCTTTTACACACCTTCAATTTATAAAAGGGGGAAGTCATATCTTCTTACTAAACCACTTGAAATAGTTTGTGTTTATAAACGTGAAGACCTTGATTATGCATTTAAAGTAATTCATAAATTAATTGATAAGGGTTACTTTGGATATTCACTGATTAGATATGAAGCTGGTTTTCTTTTCGAGCAGAAACTTTCAAATTTTATATCAGTTGATTGTGAAAAACTCATTCAGTTTTTCTTCTTTGATAAAAGAGAAGTCAAACAAATTAAATCTTCAAAAATTATTTTTAATGAATTTTCACCTGATAAATATTCCGTGTTAGATTTCAAATTGAACAGATCAGATAAGCAATTCTTTGATGACATTAAGAAAATAAAACACCACATAAAAGAGGGGGACACATACCAGGTTAATTATACAGTCAAAGGGAAGTTTAATTTTACTGGCTCTTATTCTGCTTTTTTTCAGAAGTTACTTTTCAACCAATCAGCTAATTACTCTAGTTTCATAAATAATGATGAAGAATTTATTCTCTCGCTCTCCCCTGAACTTTTCTTACACAAAAGAGGACGAAAAATAATATCACATCCGATGAAAGGAACAATAAGAAGAGGACACAATCATAGCTTAGACAGAATTGGTGAAACGGAACTGAAGTCTGGTGAAAAGAACAGAGCTGAAAACGTGATGATTGTTGATTTAATAAGAAATGACTTTGGAAGAATTTGTAGTTATGGGAGCATATCAGTTTCTGAATTATTTCATGTAGAAAAATATGAATCGTTATTCCAGATGGTCAGTAAAGTTGAGGGGAAATTAAGAAAGAAAACAAGGATGCTTGAGATACTACAGAATATTTTTCCTTGCGGATCGGTAACAGGTGCTCCTAAAATCAGAACGATGGAAATTATAAATGAAATAGAAAAAGAAAAACGAGGAATTTATACCGGTTCAGTTGGGTTACTAACTCCCGAAGAAATTAAGATGAATGTTGCTATTCGGACAATAACGATAAATAAGAATACAGGCGATGGGATTATGGGATTAGGTTCCGGAATAGTGTGGGATAGTAATCCACAAAGTGAATACGAGGAGGTTCTGCTCAAAAGCAAATTCTTGGTTGAACCGCTTGGTTACTTTGAAATATTTGAAACGATGAGATATGAAAACGGTGAAATAAAATTTCTTGATAGCCACCTTACAAGGATGAAGTCCGCAGCTGATTACTTTCTTTTTAAGTTTAGTGAAAAGAAAATAAGAAGGCATCTTCAAAATTCGATTGCAGAAATTGATAAACAGAAACCGAGAAAAGTCAAACTCTCATTATCAAAGTGGGGAGAAATTAAAGTTGATATCACAAACGATTTAAAACTATCCAAGAATGTTTCAGTTATAGTCTCACAAAATAAAATTAACTCGACTGACAAATTCAAGTACTTCAAAACGACTAATAGAAAGTTGTATGATGACGAGTATTCGCAGTATAATTCAAAAGGATTTTATGAGGTGCTATATCTGAATGAAAAAGATGAAATAGCTGAAGGAAGCCGAACGAACATTTTTATAAGAAAAGGTAATGCCTGGTTCACTCCTCATCTGGAATCGGGAGCACTTCCAGGGATCTATAGAAATTATTTCATTCAAAACAAGCTTAATGTTGTTGAAAAGAATATTCAAGTCAAAGATTTGATTGAGGCTAGTGAACTATTGCTAACAAATGCTTTGAGAGGTGAAGTAAAAGTCAACAAGCTCTTCATTAATGCAGATGAATACCTTACTTATAATAAATAGTTATAAGAGGGTAATAAGCATTTAAGATTAAAATTTGATAACTTGGAGTGCCCCAAATTTATAGTTTCAAAAATTAAAATGAACAAAATAATTGATCCGACATCTCAAAGAAAAAAAGAGCATCTTGAGTTAAGTTTGAACTCAGATGTTTCCTTTAAAAATAAATCAAATGGCTTTGACAAATATGAATTTCTTCATGATGCGACAACCGAAGTTGAGCTAGACAAAATTTCTTTCGAAACCAAATTCTTCAAAAAGAAAACTAATTATCCTTTCATTATCTCCTGTATGACTGGTGGAACAGAAGAAGCAGTCTGTTCCTGTGTTGGGGAACCTTGGAGCCGCAGAATTGGTTAAGTTAAAATCAACTGATCAAATAAAATTACTGGTTGAGCTGATTGAAGCGGACGCCTTTATAATTCACTTGAATCCGCTTCAGGAATTACTACAACCAGAAGGTACACCTTATTTCACTGGTTTATTAAAAAGCTTGAAAAGGCTGATTAAAGAATTGAACATTCCCATAGTAGTGAAAGAGATTGGTGCTGGAATATCCGGCAAAGCGGCAAAGATGTTACTCGAAGCTGGTGTAGAAGGAATTGATGTTGCTGGTGCCGGCGGAACAAGC
>CAZLJI010000446.1:0-2793 GCA_964559565.1 uncultured Ignavibacteriaceae bacterium
CGAAGATTGAAAAAACTTTTAAAGACTTAAAACGAGAATAAACATAAAACAAATGGAATTCAATATTAAAGGAAGCAAAATTTTACTTGTGGAGGACGAAGAGACTCTTGCAGTAGGATTGGAGTATAATTTAATCGAAGAGGGTTACACGGTTAAGTGGGCAAAGAACGGAAGAGAGGCGGTTGAGTTTTTTGAAAAGGAAAAATTTGATTTAATAATACTTGATATCATGCTTCCGTACCTGAATGGTTTTGAGGTTGTTGAAATAGTAAGAAATGCCGATCCACAAATACCTATTCTTATGTTAACTGCAAAAACTGAATCTGTTGATAAAATTAAAGGATTGGAGAAAGGGGCTGATGATTACCTGACAAAACCTTTTCATCTTCAGGAACTTCTGCTGCGCGTAAGCGGAATGTTAAAACGAAAGCTTTGGTATAAAGTCAGCTCAGAAAAGCAGCCGCTATACGTATTTGGTATCAATGAAATTAATTTTGAGAATCTTACTTGTAAGCATGGTAAAGAGGAAATCAGACTCACACCGCAGGAAGCAATGCTATTGAGATATCTGGTGGAACGAAAAGGTGAGATTGTGTCAAGAAAAGAATTGTTGGAAAATGTGTGGCATCTCAATCCTGAAGTTGAAACCCGGACTGTTGATATCTTTATTGCGCGTCTTCGGAAATATTTTGAATCCGACCCAACAAACCCGATTTACTTTAAAAGCATCCGTGGCGCGGGGTATATGTTCGAGGAAAAATAATAATCTTTTGAAAATGTTTTAAGAAAATTATCTTCTTCTGCCAAAGTTTTTGCCACCGCCAGCACTATTTCTGTCTCTCTCCTGCTTTGCTTCATTCACAGTCATTCTCTTTCCCTTGAATTCAAAATCATTTAGAGTTTTAACTGCCTTCTTTGCTTCAACTTTGCGAACCATTTCAACAAAACCAAACCCTCTTGACATTTGATTAGATATATCACGGACGATTCGAACATTGCTTACACTTCCGTGCTCTGCAAAAAGTGTGGTAAGCTCTTGTTCATTTACTTCGTGGGATAAATTTCCTACAAATATTTTCAATGTTCCTCCTAATCATTATTATACATCTTCGGTTACAAACAAAATTACGTATGTAATTAAAAACAGTATATGCAATTGTTATCCAAATTCAGCATTAACTGAAAAAGAATAGTAAAAAAGAAGCTGAACTAGGTTCAGCTTATTGAAAAAAGCTAATAATTATCTTCTTCTTCCGCCGCCGCCTCTTTCCTTCTGAGGTCTGGCTTCGTTAACGATAATTTTCTTTCCTTTGAACTCAAATGTGTTGAGAGCTGTTAATGCCTTCTGTGCTTCAGCTTTTCCTGGCATTTCAACAAATCCAAATCCCTTTGATGTTTGGCTAAACATATCGCGTATTATTTTAACGCTTTCAACTCTTCCATGCTGTGAAAAAAGATCTTTTAGCTCCTCATCTTTAACATCGGAAGCAAGGTTGCCCACATAAATATTCATTTTATTCTCCTTTGAATTGAATATAATAATTTAAGTTCCGGTGGCAGATATTAAGTCAGCTTGATAAAAAGCAGCTAAATCCGGCCGGCATTTGTGCCTGTAAATAAATTAAGGATTAAAAAGAGGGGGACTGTGAGAACTATTTCTCTTATTTTACTTAAGTTTTATTTCGCAGAACGGTTGCAAAATAGACTTATTATCATTCAGTTACAAGACTAATTGAGGATCGGGCAATCACAAAACACCATCATTCATTTAAGACACTTATTACCTGCTATTTTGAGACTCGTAATTTCGGTATATTGCATAAAGAAGAAATTAACAGCGCACGTCTTTCTTACCGTTGAATATTTCCTCAATAATCCATATTTAAAATAATTTAATAAGAAATTTCATATTGAAATTAACACGACAATTAACAAACCGCGAAAATAAATCATTAGACCTGTATTTTCAGGAAATTGGCAAGTATGTTCTTTTAAAGCCCGAAGAAGAAATTGATCTGGCAATTAAAATTAAGAACGGCGATATGGCAGCACAGGATAAACTAGTAAGAGCTAATTTAAGATTTGTAGTTTCTGTTGCTAAGATGTATCAGAATCAGGGGCTTTCACTTGGCGATCTGATAAACGAAGGAAACATTGGTTTGGTAAAAGCTGCTCAGCGGTTTGATGAAACGAGAGGATTTAAATTTATTTCCTACGCTGTCTGGTGGGTAAGGCAGGGAATAATGTCAGCAATTGCAGACCAGTCAAGAGTTGTTCGTCTTCCGCTTAACCGGGTTGGAAACTTAACAAAGCTTGGAAAAGTTTACAGGGAATTAGAACAGGAATTTGAAAGAAAGCCAACTACAGAAGAACTCGCAAAAATTTTAGAAATCAGTTCGGACGAAGTTGCATACATACTGCAAATCTCCAGCCGTCAGGTATCTGTGGATGCACCATTCAATAATGGGGATGAGAACAAAACCACTCTGATGGACGTTCTGCACAATGATGAACAGCCGATGCCCGACACTGAACTGATGCACGATTCTCTTAAAAATGAAGTAGCCGATATTCTTTCTACACTGGATGAGAGAGAAGCAGAAGTAATTCGACTCTCCTTTGGAATTGGCAGTAACCAAAAAGCCACGCTGGAAGAAATTGGCGAAAGATTTAACCTTACGAGAGAACGAATAAGACAAATCAAAGAAAATGCACTGAGAAAGCTGCGAAGTTCAAAAAGAAGCAATAAGCTTAAAGATTATTTAGGCCAATAGAATTCTTCATTATTCTTTC
>CAZLJI010000447.1:0-2793 GCA_964559565.1 uncultured Ignavibacteriaceae bacterium
ATCCTCCGATAAGATTCCAGCCTGATACTCCTGCTAGTGGAACGTGAGGAACTACATTAATTCCACCAGCTGGCCATTCGTCACCTGTGTTATAAGTTCTAGCACCAGCGTGTTTCATCCAGTAACCTGTGCCCGGAACAGCAGCAGTAACTGATTGATAGCCACCAGCATATCTGAATACATTCGCACCTAGATCTCTGAATGCCCACCAAGTGCTCACATTCTGATCTGTCGGATGCAAGCCCGGTATTGATACCATATTCCATCCGTTGGAAACGTTAACTGTTAACTGGAATGTTGTCGAACCCGATTCTGGTATCCACGTATTTGCAATTCTGATACCTCCAAGTGTTAAAGCTGCAGCTGTAGTTGTACCTCCCTGCCTGAGAGCTGACATTCCCAAACTCAATGCATCTTCACCCAAATCTGTTTGGGTTAAAGTTGCTGCAGGTTCAATTCCATCCAAAATCGGATTAACCCACAATTTAACTTCGTCGTCTGTAGTAGATCCTGCGTTATATGTGTACTTCACTGCAATTAAGTAAGTCGTATTTAAAGCATAACTAAAAGGTGTGTAAACAACATCAGTATTATTTCTTTTTGCCACTCCAATTGCAAGACTATCGCCTGCATTCTTTTTCACGAAAACTTTAGCATAGAATAATGAAGTTGTATTCTCCGGTCCCATATGGAAGAAATAATCACCGCCTGTCTGTGCGGAAGTAAAATTCACCATGAAAGAAGCATATATACTTCCAGAAGCAACACTGTTAAACGCTCTGTTATCATCCTCGCCAGTCGTAGTCATAGTAACTGATTTTCCCAAACCGGAATTAAGATACCCCGGATATGATAAAGGAGAATCATTTACAGGAATTGGATTTGTGCCAACACCACTGTGTGCAAGCCATCCATTATCGGTAAGGAAAGTTCCAGTTACATACTCAAAATTTTCTGTTAGTGGTAATGATGGTGCATTATTAGTAGCTATGCTAAATTGAGGAACAGTTCCATCAATTTTATAATTAATATTTGCGCCCGAGTTTGAGTAAGGGAAAATCTTAAAGTAATAGGTTGTTGCTGAATTGAATCCAAAAGTTTTTGTTTGAACTCCTTGAAGAACATTCTGAACAAAAAGTGAATTATTTTCTGGTATCCCATCAATCGGTACTTTGATTGAATCAAATGCAAACGAACTACCTTTGATCAAATATCCATCCGGTGTTGTACCACCAGCAGCATCTATCCAATTCAAAATAATAGAATAGTAAGATGGAATTCCAAGCACACCCGAAAAATTTGTCACGTGATTTGTAGGTTCAGACTTGACAACAAAGCCATTGCAAGTTACGTTTTGAGTTGTTGCACCACCACCGGAGTTTGCGATTAGCTCGCCATTATAAGTTCCTCCGAGCAATCCTGCTTTTAATCTTACATAGATTGGTGTTGCAGTTAAAGTTCCACCGGAATAGGCAACATTTACACTACCGCTAAACGTTGAATTGTTTAAAGAAACTTCGTAATTGGTTGAGCCAGTTACGGTAATATTACCTGAAGCAGGTGTTAAGGTACTGCCGCTCAGATTATAGCTTTGTGACGGTGAAGGACCTGCCCCTTCAAAGTAAGTAAATCCTGATAACAAAGATGGACTTACACTGATTAACGGCGAACCTGCAACCGGGAATACTTCAGACCAACTTGTTGAGACTCTGATTCCATCAATATTTGCGGTTGGTGTATTGGATCCCTGCCGAATAGCTATTGTTCCGATATTGACAGGATCTGATGCTGTGCCGGAACCTGTTGGTCCTATAGTGACCAACGGAGAACCTGGTTCGGTTGTCGGATAACCAGTATCATAAACATAAAGTGTAACTACATCATCAGTTGTAAGTGCAGTGCTGTAGGAATATTTTAAAACCACTAAATATGTCTGGTTAAAATTTAAAACAGTATTATCATCAACACGGGTTTCTGTAGATTTAGAAAGACCAAAACTCCATCCGGCACCATTGCTTCGTGCAAATACTCTTCCTCTGAATGTAGTTCCAATTGGACTCGGTGCAACATGGAAAAAATAGTCAGCGGTTGGAAGTGCGGAAGTTAAGTTCACTAAAAATGCTGAGTAAACATTATTATCAGTTGTAACAGGAACTGGTAATGAACGATTTACATCACCATCATTTACTCCAGAACCACCATTAGTAAAAGTAACTGAGCCACCAATTCCGGAAGAAAAATACGATGGATAAGATAAACTTGTTGTAATGTAAGCTGGTCCTTGTACACCACTATGTCTTACCCAATTTGTTGTCACTGCTAGCAAATCCGGATTAGCAACTGATCCATAATCAAAATTTTCGTCAAGCATTAATTCTAAAACTGAAAGTCCAACATTTTGAACCTCCGAAGGAAGACCTGTTCCACTATCCCAGCTAAAAATTCTGGTATATGGTGTAATTGTATTCTTCCAGGTTACACTAAAATTCTCGGAACTAAAGGAAGCTGAAGAAGTTTGTAATCTGAACCTGTAAAGCCTTAAACTTTCACCTGCCTGAATTACTCCATTCGAACCTGGTAAGTTTGAGGATGTTCTTAAGATATTCGGACTCGTAATTAATGCAGATGGCGGATAAGCACTCGCTGCAAAGTCACTAAATCCTGGAACAAGAGAAAACGTTGGTGTACCACCATTTAAAATTGCTGCATCATAAGTCCACACTAGACTGCCATGACTGTATACCATACTTGATGAACCAGTATTTTCTACGTATACATCGAATGTTAGTGAAT
>CAZLJI010000448.1:0-2788 GCA_964559565.1 uncultured Ignavibacteriaceae bacterium
TCTTTTTGGGTTTTGATTCAATTGTAATAGAAGAAGTAAAAGAAGGTCTTTTTGCCATATTTAACCTATAAGAGACCTATCAAGTATAGCAGTCGATCAAAGATCTGTCAACCCACCACCAATATACACATTGTTTGCTGAAATACCACCAACAGTTCCTCCATTACCAAATGGAGAAGTAAGAAGACTCTTACCGTTAATTGCCATCGGAGATCCGTTCACATACACTGATCTTGATCCTGTGGCAATTGTATCTACATGAGTGTCGATTTTAATAGAGTCATGAGGTAAAGTAATATCTCCTACCTTATGAACATTTTTTGAATTGATATAAACGTTTGGCGAACAACTCGCTGGAGGATATCCAACAGGAGGAAATGGACCATGCCCCGTTGTTGTGTCTCCTATAGTGTATAGTGCTGGTAAATCACTCATCGGTTTTTACTGCTTTACTGAATTGTCCTCTATATTTTTGCATGAACTTTAATCTTTGTTCTGCTAATTTACGATTTAACTGTACAGTCATATGAGATTCATAAACGAATGCCCCAAAAGTGCTTGTAACTGTAATCGTAAAGAAAAAGCGCATCTTCTTGATATCAGAAGGCTTGTAACGAACAATATCACCAAATCCGCCAATTATATATGGTATTAAGGCGTTGGACTCTAATACTCTGGCATCAGCAGCGGATAGCGGAAAAAATGTGTTCGCATTTACCGTAGATGGTAGCGGAATGGCGAGTTCTTCAAACTTAACTGGATCAAAAAACGGTAAATCGAGTTCAAATTCCTCAATCGGAACCCAAAAGAACCCATCAGAACTAAATTTGGTTAGGGCATTAGCGTAACGAACGTATAATTCACGGTCAGTAAAATTACGTTCCGTAAAATATCCGCTAATCGTTGCTGGAGAACCACCAATTCCTGGGGTTATTGCTATCAGCGGTTCAATCGATGGCCCACCAGCGTTAGCAAAACTCGGAATGGTCCAATATGGACTCACAGGAATCTCAAAGACCTCATCTAAACTCCGAGTTGTATCCACAGGAAGAAAAGGATCTTCAGCAACACAACGAGTTGGTCCAGTAACTATACAAGATGTAATTGCTTCAAGAGGGATGTTTATAGCAGGAGTAATTGTTACTGAAAATGGTTGATACGTTGAAATAAAATTTCCAACTGGCGAAAGATCCCCTGCCGAGGCATTAACGCTTGGGTTCGCTATTGGAAATATTTCAAATGGAGCAGCTGGGGCGTCAAATGTTCTCGGTGGAGTTCCACCTAAAGGAAATGTACCAAAATTAGGAGTGAATGGGATTATTGCCATTTTTCTTCTAGTGCTTTCAATCTCTTATCGACATCATCCATAAACTCAACAATATTTAAATATTTTTCCGATTCGGGCGGTTTATAAAATAATTTGAATGGAATTGGAATTTGATCGACTTTTGCTTTGAGCGACTTAATCGTGCTCATTAAGTTGTTCCATTCCTCCAGTGTTATCGAGAAGGTCTTGTTCATTCGATACTTTCTCCTTTCTTATCATATTACTGTAAATTGTTTCAACGCTGAACTCTGGATTAAATCCTCGATAATACTCACCCACAATGTCTTCAACGTTATCAGCAAATTCATTGAAGTTATTGAATAGGGTCTCCTGTAAAACACCATCGGGCGTCTTGTAAGTAATTTTGTGTTCCATCGGGTTTTTTAACGAAAAATTTTCTGGGAAATTTTTTTGGATTTGAGGGATTTGAAATTTCAAATTCCTTTAAGTATTTAGAGGGCGCTGGGAAACGTTTGTAGGTTAGAAAGACGGTACTTTTTTGGATCGAGGGGGCGCTCGGCCCGATATAATTATATCGAACAAATCATATTAACTGTCATAAACAATAAACAATCAATCACGATTAGACTGTTATTCTTTATACTCACAACATATATCTGTTGAATTATACTTTATATCAAAACATAAAAAAAGAGAGGAATAAGAATTCCTCTCAAATCTGTGATTAATTGTTTATTATAATTATCTAAAAATCTCAGATTTCGATAATTTCCAAATCTCCAGATTTACGTGCTTTAGCAATAAGCGAACCGATGCTAATTTCATCGGAATTGTAGTGACGAATGGCGTCACGAATGACGGCACCAAACATATCACTAGCACGGAAAATGTACTGTTGCTGAGTGTTAGACTTATAGCACACAGTTACGTTCTGGTGGAGTACAGAAACCGACTCGATTGCCGAGGATTCAGTATCACTGAACTGGCGGAAAAGCATGGATTCAGCGATATCGAAGGAGATGGACATTTGAGGAAAAAGTGTAATTAACTGGGTTGAGATTTTGGGCAGTTTAGTGTCATGCCCAGGACATAGATTCAGACAGGAGTGTTAGAGTTTTGTGCCCAAAACTTGAGGCGAAGGTTAGACGCTTTGTTGAAAACTCGGTCGGTGTGGAGTACCTCACCCTGGAAGACTACACGGTGACGGTTAGCAGCACGGGCACACAGTTTGAGAGCATCACGCCCCAACTTACGCTCTGCTTTGGTATCACCGAAGGCGGCAAGATCGAACAGCATTTGAGCACGACGGCGACCGATGATCTTAGGGGCATTCTTGAGAGCAACGGCGAGGGATTCGGCGTTGTTGGTGATAACGAAGAAACGGGTGAACATGTAACGAATTGGAGAAAGTTTGGGTCGGAGGTGTTTCCTTTCCTCCGATGTATACAGTATGGCAGATCCTGGGGGGGTCTGGGGAGAATAGTGGACAGTTCGGAAACC
>CAZLJI010000449.1:0-2787 GCA_964559565.1 uncultured Ignavibacteriaceae bacterium
AAAAGAGTTGGTAAACACAAAACATCAAGCAGGCAGGTATGAGGTTCAGTTTGATGCTTCCAACCTTGCAAGCGGTGTTTATATATATCAATTGGTTGCTGAAAAGTATATGCAATCGAGGAAGATGATATTGCTTAAATAATGATTCTAAACAATTAAATCATTCAATGCCCCGGAATCTTCGGGGCTCTTTTATTTTCATTTCCCCTTTAAACTTAACATACACTTAACCCTATCTTAACAATTTCTTAACATACGAAACATAAGTTTCGCACGTCGAAGTTAACCAATTTATTCATCAAAGAGAGAGAAAAGAGAAATGGAAGGATTTCTAACAATCCCGCACATTGAGCAAAAGCTCACTAAGCAACCAAGAATGAAAAAACTTATACAGCTTTTAATATTTGTTTTAACGATTTACCCGATGGTTCTGTCATCAACGTATGCTCAGGAAAGCGGAAGTATTTTCGGTAAAGTTGTTGACTCAGCAACCGGTGAGGAACTCATTGGAGCTAATATTCTTCTTGAAGGAACTACGATAGGAGCTGCCACAGACATAGAAGGTAATTTCAAAATCGGCACAGTTCCAGCGGGAACTTATACTTTAATCGCTTCAATGATTGGGTACTCCAAGTTCACAGTTACTGATTTAGAAATAAAACCCGGGGAGCAAAAAAAACTTGACCTTAGCTTAGTTTCAGAAGCCTATCAAACTGAAGAAGTTGTAATTACTGCAAGAATGATTCTAGATAATGATGCTGCATTGCTAAAGAACAGACAAAAATCAATTACAGTCAGTGATGCAATTGGTTCCGATATGATAAAGCAAAGTGGTTCGGACAATGCCGGTGATGCACTGAAGAAAGTCGTCGGGACATCTGTGGTTGACGGAAAATATGTTTTCGTAAGAGGACTTGGCGACAGATACAGCAGCACGCAATTAAATGGTGCTGAATTACCAAGCACTGATCCAAATAGAAAATCATTTCAGATGGATTTAATACCATCAAATCTTCTAGACAACATTGTTACACTTAAAACATTTACCCCAGATAAACCAGGAAATTTTAGCGGCGGTATTGTTGACATCGGAACAAAATCTTTTCCTGAAAGATTCACCTTAAAATTATCGGGCGGAACATCGTACAATTCACAGACTACAGGTAATGCAGAGTTTTTAACATACCAGGGTGGTGAAACTGACTGGCTTGGAATTGATGATGGAACAAGAGGTTTGCCTGAAATTTTTAATGATCCAAATCTAAAAATCCCAACAGAACAAGCTGCTCGTTTTGATGGTCAGCAGGCTGCTACTCTCAATGAAGTGTCTGAATCTTTTAACAATGTTATGGACGTTTCAAGAGGAACTGTTCCTGTTAACAGTAATTTTTCTTTATCTGTTGGTGATAACGTACCAGTTGGTGAAACTTCCAAATTCGGTTACCTCGCAAGCTTAACTTACAGAAGAGACTACACTTTTTATGAAGGTGGTGAAGTAGGTCGTTACATCCTTTCAGATATCGGCTCCGAAGAATTAAATCCTCAGCTTCTCTTAAACGATTCAAAAGGTGTTGGTGAAGCTAATTGGGGAGGATTAGTCAGTGCGGCTTTCAACATAAATCCCGAACAGCAGATTTCAGGAAATTATTTCTATTCGAGAAGCGGTATTGCTACAACAAGATATATGTTCGGAAAATGGCCGCAGGAATTTGGACTCGGTGAAGATACTCCTGACTATACAAACAGAGTATTGCATTGGCTGGAAAGAGATATCTCATCTTATCAATTAAGAGGAGATCATCTTATCAGTGGATTATTTAATAGCCATGCAGATTGGTCAGCTTCATTTTCAGAAACAAAACAGGATGAACCTGATTTCAGGTTAATCACTTCGTATACCACAATAAGACCGCAGGATACAACGTTTACAATTACAGGTTCAAACTTTGATGACCCTTCAAGATATTTTAGAACTCTTAGCGATAACAATAAAACATTTAATGCAAACCTGGCTATTCCTTTTGCTCAGTGGGATGGCTACTTAAGTAAATTCAAATTCGGCGGTTACTTTCAGTTATCCGATAGAAATTTTAACGAAACGATAATTACTTATGCAGCTGATAACACATTGTTCAATCAGGTGAATGGTGACTTAACTAATTTGTTCAACAACGAAAATAATGGAATCACCGATACAATTGATATTGGCGGAACGACACGTTACGACTTCGGAAATACAGTTTACGATAGAACATTCCTTAAAAATAATTACACAGGTGATCAAACAATCTATGCGGCATACGGAATGTTTGAGCTTCCGATATTCACCGATCTTAAATTCGTTGGCGGAGCTAGGTTCGAAACAACCGATCTTTCAGTGCTTAGCCGCGACCCGAATATTGCTGAAGGAAAGATTGACGAACAGGATCTACTGCCATCAGTAACCTTCATTTATAATTTAACCGAGAATATGAATTTGAGAGTAGCAGGAACTCAGACACTTGCTCGTCCTACATTCAGAGAAATAGCACCATTTTCTTCCAAAGAATTTGTTAACGATGTTGAGCTGTCGGGTAATCCGAATTTACAGCGGACACTTATTGAAAATTATGATGTGAGATGGGAATGGTTTTTAAGACCGGGTGAAATATTTGCCGTTAGTGCGTTCTACAAGAATTTAAAAAAACCAATCGAAATTGCATTTGTTGAAGGTTCAACAAGGTCTAATCCGATTGTTAACTACACAAATGTTGATCAGGCAGAACTTTTAGGGGTAGAGTTCGAAGC
>CAZLJI010000450.1:0-2785 GCA_964559565.1 uncultured Ignavibacteriaceae bacterium
TATTCTATTTCCAATTCATACTCTAACGAATATTTTCAGAACACTACCCAAATAGATGGTGATATGAACGTTATATCATTATCGATTGGTTTTTCAATTTTGCTGTAAATTTCATTTGAGAGGATTAAATGAAATCATTAATATATTTTGTCAAACCTGCCATCAGTAGAATTTTACTGTTTCTGATTTCGGTGAGTTTGATCTTCTATCCAAATTGTGCCGGTTCAAGGATTGAAAGAATTTCTGAAACACCGAAAGAATTTCCAGTTCCTCAAAGCACAAAAGATCTTCCTTATTTAAAGTTGCATATGAAG
Organism: uncultured Ignavibacteriaceae bacterium; assembly: GCA_964559565.1. Lineage (GTDB taxonomy): Bacteria > Bacteroidota > Ignavibacteria > Ignavibacteriales > Ignavibacteriaceae > IGN2. The sequence goes on from CAZLJI010000450.1 coordinate 315, forward strand.
AATGGTGATTTATACTTACTAGAAAATTGGATTGTTAATACTAAACAGGATTCCGTAAGCGGAAATGGAAATCTTTTTAATCCAAACAGGATGTCTATAGCTGATGGGAAATTTTCAATATCTATGGATCAGATTGTTCTTGCTGAAACAAATCAAATTAATGCCTCTACTGGCGCAGGAACTCTTGCTCTTTTAACATTAGTAACAGGAATTTTTACAGTAGTATGCATTGCAAACCCAAAAGCATGTTTTGGTTCTTGTCCTACTTTTTATGCTTTTAATGGCTATGACTATATAGTCCAGTCAGAAGGATTTTCATCAAGTATTTCACCTGCGCTCGAGGAAAGAGATGTTGACGCATTATACAGAATAAAACCAGTTAGTGAAGATTTTGAAGTGCAATTGAAGAATGAAGCGTATGAAACTCATATCATACGATCAGCAAATATCCTGGCTGCTCCAAAACCAAATGGAGGAAGAGTCTTCGCCACACAAGATGGCAGGTATCTTCAGGCAATGAATCTAACCGAAGCTAATGCAGTGTCTGCTGCTGAAGGTGATGTATCAGAAAAACTTTGTTCGTTTGACGGAGTCGAAAGATTTAGTGAAGCTGATTCAACTGATCTGGCAGCAAAGGAAACAATCGAACTTACATTTAACAGAACAGAATCAGACAGTCTGGGAATAGTTATAGCCGCAAGACAAACATTGCTTACAACTTTTCTATTTTATCAGACATTATCATATATGGGCACAACTGCAGGCGACTGGTTAGCTGATGTTGAACGTAACAAAGATCAATTCAAACAACTTCTTGATAATCCGCGAAATGTTCTTGGAAATATTGAGGTTCTAATTCAGACCGAAAACGATGAATGGGAAAAAGTTGGTGAGGTTGGTGAAACCGGTCCAATTTCAACTTATATTAAAATTGTTCATTTTAATAAAATTTTAAACAGCAAATTCAATGATTCTTCAATCAAAGTAAAACTCAGAATGGCTAAAGGCTTATGGAGAATTGATTATTTAGCTCTTGCAGATATAATGGATGAAGTAACACCTGAAATTATTCTTCCTTCAACGTCATCGCCTGAATTTGTTAATAATAGCAGAGTGACAGAACTTTTGGTTAATACTGATTCCGTTTTGGTAACATACCCCGGTGACAAATATCTTCTGAATTATAAGCTGCCCCCTGATTATAAAAATTATGAGTTGTTTATCGAAAACCAGGGTTACTATCTGGAATGGATGAGAAATGAATGGCTTGGAGAAGAGAATCCGGGGAAAGTTTATCAGATGTTTTTAAATCCTGAACAATTTTACAAAGATCTCGCACCACAATTCAAAAAAGTTGAAGCAGAAATGGAAGAAACTTTTTGGAGCAGTAAATTTGTCTATCCATAACAAAATCATTTTTACTATACTATCAATTTCGTATATACTAGTTACAAGTTGTGCAGCCAGCTATGCACCAGATAACTGGCTTCCTGATACTGATGATGTACCGCAGAATATTTACGGCGGCTGGATAACTTTAATTACAGAGCCAGATAGTTTAAGTCCCGAAGAAAAATGGATGCAGTACGGCGGAGAGTTCATAGCTTACGATGAGAAAAATATTTATTTACTTTACGATTCTCTATACCAAATTCCAAAAGGCAAAATAAGAAATTGCACACTGGAATTAGATCAGAAAAATGCAACTACTTATGGAGTATGGGTTTTTTTAGGAACAGTTAGCACTATTTCACACGGATATTATTCCTCAATAACAGCACCGCTCTGGCTTTTAGCAGGAATACCAACAGCGGTTGGAGAATCTGTTAGGGACACATATGAAGAGGATGAACTTACTGAGGAATACTGGCAAAGTATTAATAAATTCGCAAGATTTCCACAAGGTGTTTCTGATATAGATCTGACAACCATTAAGCCTGTATTCGTTTTTCCTAAGCAAGATTAGTATTTGACTAATGCTTAAGTAGTCAAGTTTTATTCATTTTTATATTGATGCAGGTGGATTTTAGCTTGTAATTCTTTTGAAAAAATTTATTTTGCAAATTATATGAATAATAAAATCTTAGTAACGCTTCTCTCTTTGGAATTATTTTATGCATGTTCTCCAGCTTTTAAATTTGCTGAGCCAATAGGTGGTATTAAAGCTATAGAAGAGAAATTATACTATACAGATGAAGCCAGATTAGTTAAAACAGAGGGGAAAATGCTAGTTAAATTCATTGTCAAGCCAGACAGCAGTGTTGAAAATGTTAGAGTTATTAAGTACTTAGGATTTGGGCTTGATGAAATTGCAATAGAAGCATTAAAAACTACAAAGTTTGAACCGTGTGAAATGGAAGGTAAGATTGTAGAATGTGAAATCACGATGCCGATATTTTTTAGGTATAATAATGCAAAATAAAATCGAACAAATATTTTATATCTTTTTGACAATTGCTTAAATCTTGATT
>CAZLJI010000451.1:0-2761 GCA_964559565.1 uncultured Ignavibacteriaceae bacterium
AATGACAGGACTTGCCATTTATTAAGCACTAATTTATAATCTATGATTGCCATGATTTTAAGCAATTGATTCATATTTTTCAGATGAGATTTTTAACGAATATTAAACTTAGTAAGTCACATTACACAGTATTATTAAATCTTGTCAATCTGGCTTGTCCAGAATCTGGTAATCATTCGGGAATTGCAGATTCCGGGCTCGTTGTACTCGCCGGAATGACAGCTATGCGTAAGACGACTAAGTATCTGAACTACCACAAAAATGAAATAAGGAATTTAATTGCTGTTTTCAGAAAAAGATAAAAAGCAGGTAACCGATGAGAAGTTCATGAAAAGATCTTCCAAGAAAACTCCACGCGGGTTTTATGTTGTTTTGATATTATTACCTGTGTTCATTGTCATTTTATTAGAATTCAGCTTGAGACTTTTTAACTACGGAAGAACATACGACCAATGGATTGCTGCTGGAGATGGAAGATTAACATTAAATCCTGAAATTGCTTTCCGATATTTCTATAATACTGACAGAGTTCCTTCTGCAAATCACAATTATTTTGATGAAATTAAAAAAGAAAATTCGTACCGCGTTTTTGTAATGGGCGGAAGCAGTGCCGCAGGTTTTCCTTACTCGCCGAATGGTGCCTTCTCAAGATATATCCGCAAAAGGCTTGAACTTCTTTATCCTGAACGAAACATTGAAGTTGTGAATATTGCTATGAGTGCAATTAATTCTTATGCGTTAAGAGATATGCTGCCGGGAGTTTTAGAAAAGCAACCAGATCTGATAATTATTTATGCTGGACATAACGAATATTACGGTGCTCTTGGTGTAGGTTCAGTAGAAACTTTGGGTGATACCAGGTTCATTGTGAACACAGTCATATGGCTTAATAGATTCAAAACTTTTGAATTGATTCGTGATTTAATTAAATCGGTCTCGGGTTGGTTCTCATCGCCGGTTAAATCAGATGGTACATTGATGGCACGAATGTCTCAGCGACAATTAATTCCTTTTTACTCCGAGAAATATTTTTCAGGATTAAACCAGTATGAAGGAAACCTGCGTGATATACTCGAAATTGCGAGGGATAAAAAAGTTCCTGTAATTCTTGGAAGATTGGTTAGCAATTTAAAAGACCAAAAGCCATTTGAGTCAATTCGTGAATCAGAATATCCACCTGCAAATGAAATATTTAAATCAGCACGAGAGAAATTAATATCGAATAGAATAAGCGATGCGGATTCACTTTTCCGGTTTGCAAAAGACCTTGATGCTTTAAGATGGAGAGCCCCGGAAAAGCTAAACCAAATAATTGAAGATTTGGGCAAAGAGTTTAACTATCCTGTGGTGAAATTAGATTCAGTGTTAAATGTTGAATCAATTAATGGTATTGTTGGTGATGATTTAATTACTGATCATCTTCATCCTAATCTGAGAGGCTTTCAAATAATTGGCCGAGAAATTTTTGATAAGGGAATCGAATCAAATATATTTCCAAAGGATTACAAAAAGGATTATTCACTTTCAGGTCAAGATAGCATAACCAGAAGCCGTTACGAATTCACAAAGCTAGATTCAACAATAGCACTTTATCAGATAATAATCTTAAAAAGCGATTGGCCTTACACAAAGGGGAAAATATCTGATGAAGAAAAAATTAAACTCTTAAATATGCAAACGTATAATGATACTCTTGCTTTTCAGGTTGGGAAAGGTGATTTATCCTGGGAAGCAGCTCATCTGAAATTAGCACAAAGAAAAATATCCGAAGGTGATATTGAAACATTCCGAAAAGAAATTAGCGCAGCGATAGATGAATATCCATTTGACCCTTATCCGTATGAATTAGCAGCACAACTTCTTCTCAATATGAAAATATTCGACGAGGCTTATTTTTATTTACAAAAACTTAATGAAATCAATCCCGGGGCATATTCAACAAAATGGCTTGGAATTATTGATCTGCTTAACAAAAAGGTTGATTCAGCAATTGGTCAGCTTTTAAAAAGTATAAACTATAATTCATCGGATGCACAGGTGTATTATAACCTTGCCGGAGCTTATTCAATTAAGAAAGATTATCAAACCGCTTTACAAATGATTAATAACTGCCTGCAGATTGAGCCAAATTATGCGATGGCAAAAGGTCTTCAGCAACAGCTACTAAATGCTTCAAGAGCAAACCGGTAAGGAAAAAAGTTGCCTTTATCCGAAAAACAAATACAGTTTATACAAAAGAATTACAAGGCTCTTTCAGTTAAAGATATGGCTAAGCAGCTGAATGTTTCTTCAGAAGAGATTGATTCTTATATCAAGAGCATAAAAACTCCTGCTCCAAAATGGTTTTACATATTGCTGATAGTTATCCCTATCCTCTTTTTTGTTCTGTTAGAAGCTGGCCTGAGATTATTTAGCTATGGGAATGATAACAGTGTATGGGTTGATATTTCTAAAGATATGCAAATTCTAAATCCCGAACTTGGTTACAGATACTTTTCCACAACCAAGAACCTACCTTTTTCAGTTGAGTCATTCATCTACAAAGAAAAAAAGAAAAATAGTTTAAGAATATTTGTGGTTGGTGCAAGTTCTGCAGCCGGCTATCCATATTTGTCAAGCGCTTCGTTCAGCAAATTCATTCGGAAAAAACTGGAAATTCTGTATCCTGAAAAAAACATTGAGCTCGCAAACTTTAGTATGTCGGCTATTAATTCGTACACAATCAGAGATTTGATGCCTGAACTATTAAAGAAAGAACCTG
>CAZLJI010000452.1:0-2755 GCA_964559565.1 uncultured Ignavibacteriaceae bacterium
ATGTAAGATTTGTTGTTGTCACTGATGGTCAAAGAATTTTAGGTCTTGGAGATCTCGGAATTTGTGGAATGGGAATACCAATAGGCAAATTAGCATTGTACACAGGCTGTGCTGGTGTTCCGCCAGAGCATACTCTTCCGATAGTGCTGGATGCAGGAACAGATAACGAAAAGTTTTTAAATGATCCGCTTTATCCGGGAATCAAACAAAAAAGAGTAACAGGAAAAGCTTACGATAATTTTATTGAAGCCTTTGTAAAAGCAATTACAAAAGTTTATCCGAAACTGTGTATTCAGTGGGAAGATTTTGCAGGTGTGAATGCGATTAGGATTTTAGACAAGTACCGAAATAAAATCTGCACCTTTAATGATGACATTCAAGGAACAGCAGCAATAGCCGTTGCTGGTTTTATTGCAGTCAGTCGATTACTGAACAAACCTTTTAAAGAGCAACGCTTTCTTTTCCTTGGAGCAGGTGCTGCCGCATTCGGTATTGCTGATATGCTTGTTAAAAAATTTCAGAGAGATGGATTAAGCGAGGATGAAGCTTATAACCGATGCTGGATGTTTGATGTTAATGGATTGCTTGTTAAATCAAGAACTGATCTAGCTGAACATCAAAGACCATTTGCTCATGAAACTGAACCATCAAATGACTTTGCCGCAAGTATTTTGAAAATAAAACCAACTGCAATAATTGGAGTCAGTACAGTTGGTGGAGCTTTTACTCAACAAGTAATTGAGAATATGAGCTCGATAAATGAAAGACCTATTATTTTTCCATACTCAAACCCAACATCTCATTCAGAATGCACAGCAGAACAAGCATACACCTGGAGTAAAGGTAAAGCAATTTTTGCAAGTGGAAGTCCCTTTGCACCCGTTACATATAACGGTAAAACATTTACACCGGGACAGGGGAACAATGTATTCATTTTTCCTGCACTTGGATTAGCAATCTATGCAACGGAGGCAAAAAGAGTTTCAGACGAAATGCTTTTAACTGCTTCTGAAGCAGTAGCTGAGCAAATAACTCAGGAAGATTTTAATAATGGATTGATTTATCCTCCAATAAAAAATATAAGAGAAGTGTCTGTTAACGTAGCGCTTAAAGTTGCTGAAGAGATTTTCAGAAGCGGGCTTGCTCGTGTTAAAAAACCAAAGAATACAATGAAGTTCATTAAAAGTAAAATGTATGAACCGGTTTATAAATAATAAATAACATTTATTAATAATTAAAAGGAGTGGTGTTATGAAAAGGTTACTTAGCTTGTTTATCGTTATAGCAGTTGCATTTACAATAAATTCACAGGATCTGCCAAACGTTGTTATTCTTGCAACTGGCGGTACTATCGCTGGTGCAGCGCCTACTGAAGTGCAGTCAGGATATCAATCCGGACAAGTTGGTGTTGATATTTTAATTAATGCAGTTCCTCAGTTAAAAGATATTGCAAATGTAACTGGCGAACAGATTTCAAATATTGGCAGCCAGAATATGAGTGATGTTGTCTGGCTGAAACTGGTTAAAAGAGTCAATGAGTTATTGGCGAAAGATGATGTTGATGGAATAGTAATAACTCATGGTACAGACACAATGGAAGAAACAGCATACTTCCTGAACCTGACTGTTAAATCAAAAAAGCCTGTTGTACTTACTTGTTCGATGCGCCCTTCAACTGCTTTAAGTGCGGATGGTCCTTTAAATATTTTCAATGCAGTTGCTGTTGCAGGGAATAAAGAATCCATGGATCGTGGTGTACTCGTTGTTACTAATGATCTCATTCACTCAGGTCGCGCAGCAATCAAAGGTAACACTACAGCAGTTGAAACTTTCTTCTCTCCGTTAGTTGGTCCACTAGGCACAGTTAATTATGGTGATATTAATTATGTAGACGTTCCTGATAAAAAACATACATATCAGACTGAATTCAATGTTGATAATTTAACCAGCTTACCAAGAGTTGATGTAATTGCAATCTATGAAGATGCACCCGGTGATTTGATAAAGGCAGCAGTTGATCTTGGTGCAAAGGGAATCGTAACAAGCGGACTTGGAAATGGGAATCTAACTGATGCTTGCATTGAAGCATTGAAGTATGCAAGAAGTAAAGGTGTAGTTGTAGTTCGCGGTTCGCGTGTGATAACTGGATTTGTTGGAAGAAATATAGAATTGGATGATGATGCGCTTGGCTTTGTTGCCTCTTATGAACTAATTCCATCAAAGGCAAGAGTACTTTTAAGGCTAGCTTTGCTGAAGTCAAACGATCCAGTAAAAGTTCAGGAATATTACGAGATGTATTGATCGAAAGTAGAGAATAAATATTTACTTTAAATAAAAATTAAAGGTGCAACCATGATGTGGATTGAACTCCTGATACTCTTTGCCTGCATAGTGATAGGTGCAAGGCTTGGAGGTATTGGATTAGGTACAATGGGTGGGATTGGCTTGGTGATTCTAGTATTTGTCTTCGGACTCCCACCGGGATCACCTCCTGGAATTGTACTTGGAATGATAATCGCCGTAATCACAGCATTAGCTTCTATGCAATCTGCTGGTGGACTCGATTATCTTATTTCATTCGCAACAAAAGTAATGCGCAAAAAACCTCAATACATAACATTCGTTGCACCTTTTGTTACTTACTTTTTAATCTTAGCCAGTGGAACACAGCATGTAATTTATGCATTGTTACCAGTTATTGCTGAAGTATCAACAAAGGCAGGTGTTCGTCCTGAAAGACCATTGTCAATCAGTG
>CAZLJI010000453.1:0-2752 GCA_964559565.1 uncultured Ignavibacteriaceae bacterium
AAATAGATAAGACTATTGTAAACCAATAACTGAGGAAACATTAAAAGATTTTTTTTAGTTACCGGTTTAGGATCAGTTTTCAGAAAAAAAAACTCTAATTAACAAAAATCAATAACTAAACAGAGAGGCATGTAATGCATAAACTCTTTTCTATTTTGTCTTTAGTAATATTGTATACAGCACTAACCTTCGGACAGGCAACTGTAACGTTTCCATTCTCCTGTACAGATGGATCAACGACGATTGCAATTGCTATTGGTCTGGATCCTGCAGCAACTAATTGTATCGATCCCGCACTTGGAGAAAGTGATCTACCGCCATTTCCTCCTCCAGGTGTATTCGATATCAGATTTGATTTGGGTCCATATGGATGTCCCAATCTATCTACATGGCTTGATTTCAGGAATGCTGCCGCATTCCCGTTCACCGGGAGTATTCAACATATGTTATGGTGGCAGGTAACTACACCGGGCGTTTCTGCTATTAATATAACTTATAATCTTCCACCAGATCAATCAATAACAATTGTTGATAATATAACAGGTACATTATTAAACCTGGGTCCTTTAACTGGGAGTGGAGTAGCTGTTATTCCAGCCAGCTATACTGCTTTTGGAACGAAAGCAATTTTGACTATATCTTATGTTAACATACCTGTTGAATTTACGTCATTCACAGGTTCTGTTATGCAGGATGGTGTACTTTTAAAATGGACTACAGCAACTGAATTAAATAATCAAGGATTCGATATTGAGCGTTCAACAGGCGTTCAGACATGGCAGAAAATTGGTTATGTTCCTGGATTTGGAACTACAACTGAACCAAAAGCATATTCTTTCCTTGATGGTGATGTTACTACCGGAACATATAATTATCGTTTGAAACAGATTGACTTTGATGGTACAGCTGCTTACACTGAAGCTATTGAAGTTGTTGTGGATTTTACTCCAAGTAATTTTGAATTATCACAGAATTATCCGAACCCTTTTAATCCTAGTACAACAATTCAATTCCAGGTTCCTCAAGCAAGTGATGTTACGGTTGTAATTTATGATATGCTTGGTCAGGCAGTAAAATCTTTATTCGCTGGTCAGATTCAGGCTGGAAAATATACAGTCGAATGGGATGGAACTAATAACGCAGGTTCAAAGCTGAGTTCGGGAAGTTATATATATAGAATGACTGCGGGTGATTTTGTTGATACAAAAGAAATGATACTTTTAAAGTAATATGGATTTGATTCAAAGCCCTGCGAAAATTGAAGCAGGGCTCTTTTATTTTAAATAAATTTAGGTTCTTATTTTTACGAGTCTTGTTGGGGTAAAGTAAATACCTCACAATATCAAAGTCCGTTGTTAGTCTTCTTCTCATTTCTTAATAGTAATACATTAGTGGATATTTTCCATATTGGATAAGAATGGTTTCTAACGATTTGGATGAAAGTTTTTTATGATACTATGTAAGTCAGTTAACTTACAATTTGGATAAGCATTGTTTTATGAAGAGGATGAATTAAAATTTAATTTAATAGATATTTTTATAATCTTTTCAATTCCTAATGCTGTGCGAAACAATTACCTAAAATTAGCTGGGGGATTAAAATTCGGCTTTCTCTCCGGAAAGCTGCATACTATTGTTCTATTTCCAATCCGATTGAAATGCACAGAACACTCCAAACAATTAAAAATTACAGGTGAGAAATGAATCAGAATATTTGCGTTCTTAAAATGAGCGTCCTATTCGCATTATTATTTTTTAGCTTGACGTTAGCTCAGACAAGTGATTACACTCAGAAAATTTGGTCTGTCGTTAAGGTTAATCAGGATATAAAAAATGAAATTTTACAAGATAATAATTGGATACTAGCAGATCAGGTTTCCACAATTTATAATTATGCAGATGATGTGATAACCGTTGGTCCAAACTTCAGATTGAAGCCGGGCACAAATACAACTCAATCGGAAATGAGTGTTGATGTTCATCCGACAAATAACAATATTATTTTTGGCTCAGCCAATGCGACCAACTGGCCGGTAACTACTCTTTATGGTACCGGGGTTTATTGGTCTCTGAACGGGGGAACAAACTGGACAGGTTATGACAATCCTCCTTTTGGAACGAACTCGGGTGATCCTGTTTCAGTTATTGGTGCTGATGGCCGCTTTTATGAAAATTATATTACAAACTCATACGGGTTAGGAGTATCTGTTTCCACAAACAATGGAGTGAACTGGACCACACACACAGTAGCACCAAATCCAGGGCAGCTTACCGACAAAAATCATTATATGGTTGATAAAAAATCAGGTAGTCCTTATTTGAATAGATCATATTGCATTTGGACAGATTTTGGTGGAACTAATGATGGGGATGCTGTTTTTAGATATTCGACTAACTATGGCCAAACATGGTCATCATCAATAAATCTAAGTAATGCACTCTCAGCTTTTAACCAGGGAGTAAATATTCAAACGGGTCCAAATGGTGAAGTTTATGCAACCTGGGCTGTCTACACTGGTTCATTTGATCGTGAAGATGGAATCGGATTTGCAAAATCAACTAATGGGGGAGTTACATGGTCTGCACCAACGTATGCTTATTTCCAAACCAACTTTGGTATTCGAGGAACTTTATCAAGTAAAAGCGGAATAAGAGTTTCATCGTTTCCTTCGATGGCAGTTGACAGATCAGGCGGACCTTATAATGGATATATATATAACATGGCCTCAGCGTGGAGTTTCTCCTGCTGGAA
>CAZLJI010000454.1:0-2744 GCA_964559565.1 uncultured Ignavibacteriaceae bacterium
CCCAATTGAGGTAGCTTCAAATGCAATTTTGGATGTCGGTACAAGCGAGATTGAAGGCAGTGGAATATTTACTTTAAATGATAATGCAACCTTGCAAACTGCAAATGTTGCCGGACTGGATAGTACACTTAAAAATACTGGAATAATTACTCTCAGCACATCAGCAAATTATACTTTTAATGGATCATCTGCACAAGTTACGGGAAATCTTCTTCCAACGACTGCGAATAAATTAACAATAGATAATCCAGCTGGTGTAACACTGGTTAATAATATTGATATAAATGCAAACTTAAATATTAATTCCGGTGATCTACATCTTAATGGGTTTGATATCTGGATTGGATCGAATGGTACATTAGTCGAAACTCCGGGTAATACTGTTACTGACATTACAGGAAAGATTTCAGCAAGTCGCGATTTGAATGTTCCTTCAGGAGTTAATCTAGCTGGCTTAGGAGTAATGTTTACCTCTACTGAGAATCTGGGGACAACTTTGGTAACAAGAGTTCACTCTCCAGGAACAGGTAATGGAAATCAGGGCATACTAAGAAAATACAGTATCGATTTTCCAATTAACGATAATAATCCTGCTTCATTCAGAAAAGAAAAGGTTGTGTTATTAGCAACGACTTTAAGGTTTTATTATGATGAATCAGAACTAAATAGTATTCCAGAAGCAAATCTAACCTCATTTCAATCTTATTCAGGCCAGAACAACCAGTGGCAGCAAATGGGAGGAACAGTGAATACAGCCAACAATTATGTAGAGATTGCAAACGTAATAGATTTTGCGTTCTGGACACTTGCTAACATTAATGCACCAATTCCTGTCGAACTCGTTTCATTTACTGCCGAACTAAACGAATGCGAAATTGTTCTTAACTGGTCAACAGCAACCGAGATAAACAATTCAGGCTGGAATATCGAACGTAAAAAGTTAAATGAAAATCTTCAACAGGATTGGGAACGAATTGGTTTTGTAGAAGGAAGTGGTAATACAACAAATGTACAAAATTATAGTTTCACCGATAACGATTTAACATCCGGAAAGTATCAGTACAGACTTGAACAAATCGACTTCGACGGAACTTTCAGCTACAGTGATATCATTGAGGTTGAGATCAATCAATTACCAACTGAATTTAAGTTGCATCAGAATTATCCGAATCCATTTAATCCTTCGACAACTATAAAGTTTGATTTACCATCAGCAGCGTTTGTAAATTTATCAATTTATAATTCCATCGGCGAAAAGATTATGACTATTGTTAATGAACAGCTTGATGGAGGAATTCATTACGTTCAGTTTGATGCAGGCGGCTTATCGAGTGGTATATATTTATATCACCTGACTTCTGGAAATTCAGTCTTTACAAATAAAATGTTGTTGATTAAATAAATTTGAAAAAATAATCCGCCGGAATCGAAAATCGATTCCGGTGTATATTCTATTACAAAAAGATAAAGGAAAATATCAAATGAAGAAAATATTCTACAAACTGTTTTTAATATTTCTTGTAGCAGCAAGTTTTACCGCAGCTCAAACTATTTATAGTAACGGCACCGGCGGTGGTCTTTGGAGCGATCCTACTACGTGGCAGGGTGGAGTAGTCCCGACAGTGAACGATGATGTTTTTATTGCTGGAACAGATTCTGTTTACACAGCTGCTGGTGCAGCATGTAATTCTTTGTCTGTGCTTTCAGGTGGTCGCTTTGGTACAGGAATAGACTCTGTCCAGGTGATAGGTTTATTAACTCTGGAGGATGATGCATGGTTTTATAACGCAACAACAGAGCCTGAATTACCCGGCAGTAACTATGATCTATATGATCAAAGTTATGTAGTACACAGCGGTGCAGGGTCTGTCGGTGGAGTAAACAATAGTGAATTTGGAAATCTGATGATAGCAAGAAATGCAGGCTGTACTCCAGCTGTTAACTTAACTATCAATGGAAACCTTATAATTAATAATACTGCAAGCAACGTCGTCTTCAGAGCTGTAAGAAGTAGTGGAAGTCAAACTCATACCGTTTACGGTGATCTTTATATTTTAAAAGGAACCCTTTCTTGTATTGATCAAACTGATCCAACACTTGTTGGAATCTGGAATATATCCGGAAATGTTTATGTGCGTGATGATGGTCCTACATATTTAGAATCCCGAATGGGCTGTTTCTCAAGTGCAAATGCTGATGGACTGGGTATAATTAATATTGGTGGAGATTTAATAGTTCAGGGCGGCAGAATCCAAGCTGGAACAAGTAGTTCTTCAGGACCTGGAGTTGGAATAATAAACCTGAATGGAAATATGTCCTTAGATATTAATAGTGCAGTTGCAACAAACTCTATTGGACCCTTCGCTTTAAACTTTGTCGGCACCGGAACGCAGAACGTTGATATGAATGTAAGATTTCAGATGGGTACCTTAGTTAATGATACAATTAGAGTAGGTTCCAATGTCGTTTTTGATCTTGATACAAATAAGTGGGGATCCACACAGGGCGGTGATTTTGTAGTTGATGGTTCATTAGAATTAAAGGATACTTCACGGCTTGATGGACCTGGTAATTTTACTGTTAATCCGGGAGCTACTTTAAAGATTGGAAGCCCGGATGGAATTTATACCTCAGGTTCTTTAGGAAATATTAGGGTAAGTGGATCAAGAACTTATAGTGCTGATGCAAGCTATGAATACAAAGGTAGTGGCGCACAACTACTTGGTGATGCATTACCTAATCCT
>CAZLJI010000455.1:0-1428 GCA_964559565.1 uncultured Ignavibacteriaceae bacterium
TTGGTAATTTGGATGCTACTGGTAGTTTGTATTTAATTGCTGGTGGATATGCTGATACTTCTTCAATATTTTCAATTAATCAAGATGGTTTAACAAAAATTAAAAACTTGTCTGCTACCGGAAGTTTATATGGTACTTCTTCCTGGTCTAAAAATAGTTTAACTTCAAGTTATATCGGATCAGGCACAACAGGATATGTTCCAACATGGCAAAATAATACTTTATCAGCTACAAGTTCAATTATTGTAGCAGGTAGTAATGTAGGAATTGGTACTGCAAGTCCATCAGATAGATTTCATGTATATTTAGCAGCATCTGATGCTGGTATTCTTGTTGAAGAATCAACGGGTAATTCAAATAGTCCTTGGATTAGTGTAAAAAAAGGTACAAACCAGCAATATTGGGCTATGGCTGGAACAACAGGCAGTTTTTTAACTGGAGCAAGTCCATATGATATGGTTTTCAAAAGCAATTTGAATACTTGTTTTGGATATGGTTCTTCGTTGTTGATGAAAATATTATCAACAGGCAATGTTGGTATTGGTTGCTCAGTTCCTGCTACATTACTCCATCTATCATCCAGTAGTCAAACAGCACCCGTATTAAGTTTAGATTCCAGTCATGCTTCAGGAAGTCCTTATATAAGCTACAGACAAGCTAATACAGAAAAAGCATATATCAAATATGTTGATAATGCTACATCAACGGATACATTAACATTAGATGCTCCAAGCTTTAATTTTAGTACTGGTAAAGTTGGAATTGGAAAAACTAATCCATCCTATGATATTCATATAGAAAAAGTAAGTACTGCTGGTGTAAACCACTTAATGAGAAATAACAGTAATGGCACTGGAGCATATGTTTCATTTACTATGCATAATAACCTTGCCAAATCAGGAGAATTTGGAATTGTTTCATCAACTTATAATAATTCTTCATATAGTTCTGTATCTCCAAATTATTGTTTCTTCAATACAACTAATGGATTTTCAATAAGTAACAATGAAGGTGATTTTAAAATCCAAATGGGAGGATACACAACAGATAAGGAAAAATTTAGAATAACCCATAGTGGTTCGGTTGGTATTGGTGTATCAACTCCTGGAGCTAAATTACATGTTCAAGGTAATATATCTGCAAGTAATATTACATCATCTGGTAATATTAGTTATAAGAATGTGGTTTTAGATTATTATAGTTCCACTTTAACATTGTCTCAAAGTTTATATACCATATGTTCAATTCCAACTTCCAGTTATTGTTCTGCTTTCTTTAATTATTGTGCTTATAGTGCATCCAATATGAGAGCAGGAAGTATAATTTCTTGTTTTAATACAATTGGAAGTTCTTCATATACCGAATATTCAACAAATGATATTGGAAATACACAAGATGTAACTATGAGTGTGGATATTAGTGCAAGTT
>CAZLJI010000455.1:1438-2741 GCA_964559565.1 uncultured Ignavibacteriaceae bacterium
AGCAGTAATAATTGGACAATTAAAACATCAATACAATATTTATAATTATAAAAATAGAATTATTCTGGATAGTGAAAGAATAAAATATGAATGATTTCGTAGTAAAACACGATTTGCTGATAAAAGGCAAATCATTAGCAACAACATATACCTCTTCAATAGCATCAGGAACGGGATTTCTTGGTACTTCTTCTTGGAGCAATAACAGTTTAACCTCTTCTTATTTTGGAAGCGGTATAAATAATTATTTTCCAAAATGGAGTAATAATACATTAACCACAGCAAGTTTAATAAAAGATTTGGGGTCTATTTTTCAGATAGAAGGAAAAAATAATACAAATTTAATGTTTTATGGCAGTGGAACAACATTTTTTATTGATTGTTTAGATGATACTTCTGAAAATTATAAAGATTTATATGCAACTGGCAGAAGAATTACTCTGAATACAGAAGATACACTTTTCTCATATGGTGATTTTACAGTTATGGGTAATCATTGGATTAAGTTTTACGATTCATTGCTTACTTTTTCAAGATCATTAATGGGGATGGAAAATACAATAAACAAAGGTGCTTCAACATTTTATACAACCATAAAATCCCCTGGAAGTAATTTTGGAACTGGTTCTGGTGATGGTATACTTTTCAAAAGTCTTGGTGGAAATAATTTAATGTTTATTTCTGATACTGGAAATGTTAGTATCAATACAACAGAATCAATCAACAAACTTGATGTAAATGGTAATATATCTTGTAGTGTAATTACAGCATCATTATTTGGCAATTCAATTTCATCATCATATGCTCCAGTTGAACCTGCTTATTCAGCATCGGTATCATCAGTTAAGCAAGATACTTTGATAACTGGAAATACTTATACTATTACAGCAAGTTGGAGTAATAACATAGCAAATAGTATACAATCAATATCCTGTAGTTATGCTTCAAGATCATTATCAAGTTCATATGCTCCAGTGGAACCAAGTTATTCTGCTTCAGTAAGTATTGTTAAGCAAAATACATTGATTACTGGAAATACTTATAGTATTACTTCTTCCTGGTCTAATAATAGTTTATCAAGTATTCAATCTGTATCAGCTTCATATGCTTCACAATCATTATCAGCTTCATATAGTCCAGTTGAACCTGCTTATAGTTCAAGTATTAGTATTGTTAAACAAAATACTTTAATAACTGGAAACAATTATTCTATAACATCTTCTTGGTCTGAAAATAGCAAGACAGCATCCTTATTGACTGGTCATGCTATACCACTTACAAATCTAACTTACGATATCGGTTC
>CAZLJI010000456.1:0-2736 GCA_964559565.1 uncultured Ignavibacteriaceae bacterium
TAAATACAAATCAAAATCACCATCAAAATCTATATCTGCAAATGCTGGTTTTGCATTATTTCCGACATCAAAAACTCCAAAGGAACTAGCATAAAACCATGATGCAAATGCCGGGAAATTTTGTGTGCCGGTATTTTCATAATATGCAGTTTGTCCAATCCCAAGCCCACTAAAACAATCATATTCATCATCATTATTAATATCAACAAAAACCGGGCTGCTGAAACCGCCCGAATTGTCCAGGTTAAAAGGGTTGGTCAATGGACTATTAAAATTCTGTGAGAAAAGTGATGTCACACAGACTAAAAAAAGTATGATTATCTTATTCATTTTTGCACCATAGTTTTTATTCATTTTGTTTTGCGAAGAACTGCTTAACCACCATTTAAGATGAAAAGGAATCAATTTTTATACCTATTAAACATAATCAACAGGCTTATAATAGTAAATGAATAAGTAAAATTTTTCTTAATAAAGGCGTTATTGGTAATACTTTCCGTTTTATTGGCTTTGATTGGCATAAATGTTTTAATTAATATTGATCCGAGATAAGTCGATACTTTCAAAAACAGGGAACATTACAATGAAAACCTTTACCTTTATTTTAATTTTAACCACGTTACTTTTTACCTCAGTTATTCCTATAAATCCTCAGACCTCTTCTGATAATATTAATTCCAGACAGTATTCACTTTACAATGCAATAGAAAAATATATTTATTCAGCGGCAGTTGCAGATTCATTCTACATCTTGGTCAGCGTTCCAGATGGTTATTATTCTAGCGACAAAAGGTATCCTGTGCTCTATGTTCTTGATGGAGATGTTGCATTTGGTATGGCAGCAAGTATAGCTCGTTATCTGCAAATAGGTGAAAATATTCCAGAGTTGATTATAGTTGGAATCGGTTATGGCGGGCTTGATAAAGCAGCTGGTGAAAAGCGTCGAAGAGATTACAGACCAACACCAACCGGTGGTGCAATAAATTTCCTGAAATTTCTTGAAGAAGAACTACTGCCATTTATTGATAACAATTATAGAACGGTTTCTGGAGAAAGAGCTATAAATGGTTATTCGATTGGAGGTTTGTTTGGACTCTATACACTTTTTACCAAACCTGAAATATTTAACCGATACATTATCGGTAGTCCAAGTTTGACGTGGGACAATCATTCTATTTATAATTACGAGGAGAATTCTTCTGAAAAGATTGGCGAAAAGAAAATTGGACTTTTTATTTCAGTTGGAAGTGAAGAGTCTGATGAAAAATATTTTGACCCGATTGATAAGCTGGTCACCCAAATTCAGGAACGAAATTATTCTGGATTAAAACTTGAAGCAAAAGTCTTCGATGCATCAACCCACCTAATGGGTCCACCTGAATCATTGACTCACGGTTTAATTTCTGTGTTTGGGAAATAGAATAAAGCGATGAAAAATTTAAAATGGTTTGATAAAAAATTTCAATTTGATTTAACTCCGGACAAATATAGCCTTTTGCTCAAAAAATTATTGGAAACACCAGATACTATTTCTCACCTTGTTTCTTCCATCGATGAAACAGTACTAATTAATAAGATAGACAATAGATGGTCAATTAAGGAAAATATTGGTCATCTGATTGATCTTGAAGAATTGCACGATGGCAGGATAGATGATTTCATAGCCGGTAAAGAAATATTGAGATCAGCAGATTTGAACAATCGAAAAACTAACGAAGCCAATCATAACAGCAAAAAAATAACCGATCTTGTAAATGAACTAAAAGTTGCAAGAGAGGAATTTGTAAAAAGGATGAAGCATCTTGATGGAAAAACCTTGTCGACAAGTTCTATCCATCCACGCCTGAATCAACAAATGAGACCGATTGATATGGCTCAGTTTGTTTTAGAGCACGATGAACATCATATTGAAAAAATTAGGGAACTGATTCTCGAGCATCAGTGATTTTCTCCCCACATTTTTTCACCGGCAGTAATTCTAAGTTTAATATAATTTTCTCTTGGCGGCAGGGGACAGGTTGCAAACTTTGTAATTACGCAGGGTGGATTGTAAGCTTTGTTAAAATCCACAATTACATTTCCTGTTGAATCGGCTTTACTATCTGTATATAAAAATCTTCCGCCGCCGTAAGTTTCCTCTCCGCTCGTTCCATCAGCAAATATCAGCCAGAGTCTATCGCCGGCATCAATTGCATCAATTCTGTATGTTTGACCATCTCTTGCAAATACAATAGCGCCCGGTGAAGGTTCTTCATCAATTTGTCCAAGTACATTTGGGACAGAAATTTTCTTTGGCGGATCGTATGCCTCAAACTCTGCTGAAATTTTCCAATCTTCGTTTACAGGGAATCGTTCGATTCCGTCAAAGTTTTTTACTGCTTCTGATTCGAGATCACGGAAACGGATACCGTACAATGTATCTCTGACTATTAAGTTCCATTTAATAGTTTTACTTTGGAATACTGTCATTTCCTTTTTTGTATCACCGATCATCACCATCTCTTTTACTGGATTACCGTTGAATAATACTTCTACGCCATCGTTTACCCTCATTGTTACAGTCGAATCCTGAAAAATAAAAACTCCCATATAATCAGGGACTTTGCCTGATTCAATCACAACGTCATTATCCTTTGCTGAACCGAATTTATTTTCACCCGGTTTGAGCCAGGTTCTTCCAACAAGATTTAGCCAGCCATCGTCTGCTTTAAGCCGTTCTGCTCTCCTCTGATCCCA
>CAZLJI010000457.1:0-2730 GCA_964559565.1 uncultured Ignavibacteriaceae bacterium
TTGCTATCATTTGTGCTTGAACCTTTGTTTCTTCACAAGAAGATGACAGAAAAAGCACTGGTTGATCCGGAGGGGACTTACAGAAGAATCTATAAAATGCATTTGCATCTTTTCATACTGAGTATCATTACTATTATCGGCGCAGCAGCAGGAAGCCACGGATGGTTGTTTTTTTAAATTTTATATACATTATTGAAATTATAATTTCATTTATTTAGAAAAGTAACCGAATGATTAAAAATTATCGCAAAGGTGGAATCGGTGCCGTGATAGATGAGTATGAGCGTGCTGCAATGGAATTAAAAAATCTCATTACCATAATATCTGAATCAGATTTTGTTAAAATTGTGGATACCGATACTATAGATGAAGACTGCAGGTCAGTTCAAACTATTGTCTCGCACGTTACAAATTCGGGGTATGGATATGCGGATTATATTCGCGATTGGTTTGGTATTCCAAAAAGTTCTCCTGAACGAAAACTTCTTTCAAAAGATGAATTCTCATTAAGATTTGATAAGATGCTTGCATACACTTCTGAAACCCTGGAAGGCAAATTTGAATATTCCGATGAGGAAGTTATGAAAGTGAAAATGATTGTACGCTGGGGTCCACAGTATGATCTTGAACAATTGCTCGAACATGCAGTGGTTCATATTCTCCGACACAGAAGACAAATTGAAAAGTTTGCAGTTTACGGAAAGATATCAATAATAAATAGTTAAAAGAGAATTTGTTATCAATGTTAAAAGATAAAAACTTTTTATGGGTTTCAATATTTGCCATAGCAATGGCTTATTTAGAATCTGCTGTTGTTGTTTACCTCAGAGCAATGTATGGAATAGAAGATTTGCTTCGTGATATTAATCTTGCACCTGATATGTACACTGTAATTGAAATTGGAAGAGAAGCAGCTACTCTGGTTATGCTTGCTGCTGTTGGAATTATCACCGGTATTAATTGGCCAAAGAAAATCGGTTTTTTCTTTCTGGCTTTCGGTGTCTGGGACATCTTTTATTACATCTGGCTTTATGTTTTCATTCAGTGGCCAAAATCTTTATTCGAATGGGACATACTTTTTTTGATACCTCTCCCCTGGTGGGGACCTGTAATAGCACCTGTTTTGATTTCTATTCTTCTTATCTCAATCGGATATTTATTAATCATTGATATCAAAATCAAGGTCACATCAATCGATTGGATCGTATTTGCCTTATCTATAATTGTACTTTTATATACATTTACAGAAGACAGCATCCAAGTGATAGTTAGCGGAACAGGTGATTTGACTCAAATCCGGCCAACCAGTTTTCACTGGATTTTGTTTTTAATCTCCTTTGCAGCCTGGGTTTTAACAACTATCAAGGTATTTTATCCAGGTGCTGGACGGCAGAAATAATAGCTTATAATTGACGATTTAACCTATATTCTCTGGCCTTTTGATTTTATGGCTATTCATTATCGTATCGGTAACAAAAAAATGATTAGCTTAATCCAATCAATAATTGAAAGTTAGGGTTTAGCGAAGTATTATTGTGTATTAAATTTTTCAGAATTAACAATCAAGAAAGAGAACAATGGGAAAAGGCGATAAAAAATCAAAAAAAGGAAAAAGATTCCAACATTCTTTTGGTAAAACAAGAAAGCGTAATAAGGGCAAGACAACAAGTTCGAGAAAGAAAGTTGAAGTAAAAACAAAACCTATTGAACAAAAGAAACCAACGAAAACAGAACCAGAATTGGTAAAACCAGTTGTTGTTGTTGAGTCTAAAGTTGAAAAAATCTTGATTAATGAACCAGTAATAACAGAAATTAAAGAAGAAGTCAAAGCCACTGAAATTATTGAAACCCCTGTTACCGAAATTCCTGAAATCATACCAGATCCTGAAATAGAAGAGCCAAAACTTCCTGAAATTAAAGCAGCGGCTGTTCCGGAAATTAAAACGGAGCCAATAAAAGAAGAAATCGTGAAGGAAGAACCAGTAAAAATTGAGGCTCCACAAGAAGCAGCACCGAAAAAACGCGGAAGACCTAAAAAGAAAAAGGAAGAATAATTCTTTTCTTAAAAGTTTAGTGTACTATAAACTGATTATTATCACGGTTTGAATCTGGTATTCTGAAATCACCCAGTTGAATTTCCTTTAGAATATCCGTCAATTTAATTTCGATTGAAAATAAATCTGTCCCATCTTTCCAAACGTCGGTTGAAAAATAGTACTCTTCGCTTGTTTCATTTTCATAAGTCAATTTAAATTTAACTGGAGTCGGGACATTACCGACTTTTCTTATGGTAACTTCAGCTTTATTCTTCTCAACCATAACTCTATCTATTGCCAGATCAGGATAACCATTCTCGAAAAACCATGGATTCCAAAACCAATTAAGATTTTTTTCTGTTACTTCATTAAAAGTGAAATAAAAATCGTATGGTGAGGGATGTTTATTACTCCATCTATTAATATATTCCTGTAACGCTTTAAGAAATAGATCGTCTCCCAGCATATCGCGTAATAACTCCAAAGCAATCGAAGATTTATCATAAGCTGAATTACGATATGAATTATATGGAAGTGATAGTGAAGGAATCATCATCGGAATATCATCTTCGGTACCTGCCAGGTACTCATAGTTACCAACGTTACTGATCAGTCTCGTGTTAATACCGTTTAATTTTTCCATATACTCGAAAATCATCATCACAGCCCAGCCTTCATCCATAAAGGCATATTT
>CAZLJI010000458.1:0-2721 GCA_964559565.1 uncultured Ignavibacteriaceae bacterium
TAATTTTCCAACATTATGATCTGTATGCTCTGCGAAACCCGCAAAAACTTCCATCTGTCTTGCAAAGAGTTTTTTCTGATCGGCAGACATATCATCCCAGGCAGGAATTTCTTTTGGTCTTTCAGTCAGTTGAGTGTTTTGTGGAATGATACCTAACGTCTTCTGTCTTGCGAAAGTTTCTTCTCTTAGTTTATCCCAGCCCTGGTCGAATTTCCCTTTGTACTTGTCAGCCCATTCTTTTGGAACGTGATGAGGAGCGTGAGTAGCACCGGTTGCGAAGTAAACATAGAATGGTTTATCGGGAGTAAGTGATTGCTGTGCCTGCATAAATTGAATCGCCTGGTTTGTCATATCATCTGTAAAATGATAATTTGGATCTTCTGGTGTCTCAACTCTTATTGTTCCATTATAAACAGCAGGAGCCCACTGATTTGTTTCTCCTCCGATGAATCCATAAAATTTATCGAAGCCTGAACGAGTTGGCCATCTGTCATAAGGACCGGAAACTGAAACTTCCCACGGGGCTGTTTCATGATACTTACCGAATGCAGCAGTGCTGAATCCGTTCTGTCTTAAAATTTCTGCAAGTGGTGTAACGCTGTTTGGACGAACGCCAGTATTACCGGGAAATCCGGTTGCTAATTCCATTATAGCTCCGGCATTATTAATATGATGATTCCGACCGGTTAATAATGCAACTCGCGTTGGTGAACATAATGCCGTTGTGTGAAACCTGTTGTAACGCAAACCATTGTTTGCAAGTCTGTCAAGTGTCGGCATATTGATTGGACCTCCAAATGCACTTGAGTGACCGAAGCCGATGTCATCGATCAAAACAATTACAACATTCGGTGCACCTTCAGGAGCTTTGACTTCAAACCTTTCCGGAGCTGTTGCATCACGGGCATCCATTTCTGTGTAAGTTGGTGGAGTTGGTTCTTTAATCGGAAGCACTGTTCTGTCAAGTTCACCCGTTGTACCGGTTTGATCAGTTTTTTCCTGACATCCAGTCAGAAATACTAAAAGATATAAAAATGGAATTATGAATAAGAGTTTATTCATGATTGTTCTAGCTCCTTAGATATTATTTGAGTTAATTCAGATTAGTGTTGTATCGATAAGTACAATTTAGTAAATATTTAATAATAATTAACATACAAGATTCTTCCCATTTTTCAAGGAATGAAAGTAGGAAAGTCAGGTTAAGAAATTGTTAAGTCAACGATTTGAAAGAGTGTTCAGGTATTTAATCAATTCTTCTGCTGCAGGATTGGATGGGAATTTAATTTTCAACTCTTCAGCATATTTTATTGACTTAGTGTAGTTACCAGACTTGATATAAAAATCAGCCAAAGCATAAATAATATCAAATTGATCAGGTGAAATTGAATAAGCTTTCAGCAATGAAGCTTCAGCCTTCGCATTATTATCAAAATATTGATAGATAAGTGCTAGGTTATAATATATTCTTGGATTAACATTTTCTCTTAAAGTTGCTTTCTCAAGAACTTTTACAGCTTCTTCATATCTCTGTTGTTCCGCGTAAAGTAATCCGAGATAGTATTCTCCCTGTGTGTATTCGGGATGATTTTCAATTAAATCGAGAAATAATTTTTCTGCTTCCTTCAACTTTCCCTGGTCGTAAAAAAGCAATGCAAGGTTTGATTTCGCAGGATAAAACTGTTTATCCATTTTGATTGCATCAACATAATACTTTTCAGCTTTGGAAAACTCACCTTTGTTAGAATAGAAATTACCAAGATTGTATTTGCCAGTAGGGAAGTCTGCGGTATATTCCAGTGTCAATCTATATTCATCAAGTACTTCATTCAGTTTTTTGTATTGTTCATCTGTGAAATATTCCTTCCCCAAAACAGAAAGTTTTGATGCAGCAGCAATACGCACCATCTTTATCGGGTCATTCAATAATGGGAAAATTATTTTGATTAACTCACGGGCATCATTTGTATCGTAAGCATCAATTACTCTTTCCCGAACTAACGGTTCAATGTTGTAGAGCATTTCAGTAATCACAGAATCAGTTGAAGGATTATTGTAAGCTGATAAATAGCTTAATGCAGTCGCTCTCACCATTTCGGGATAAAGATCATTTTTTATTAACCTGATCAGACTTGTATCAGCATTTTCTTTCTGCAAATATCCATCCGCAAGAACTGAAGCGTACGTAAACTTCTTTCTTTCACCGTAGTATTTTTTTATGTAATCCTCAGACCACTGATAACTTTTATCTGCATGACAATCATTGCAGGCATTTGGAACATTGTAATTGATTGATAGATCAGGTCGCGGAATTCTGAAGCTGTGATCTCTCCTTAAATCAATTCCCATATAATAATTGCCCGGCATATGGCAGGTTTTACATAAAGCACCTTCGCCAACCGGAACCATTTCACCAAATTTATTTTTTACGGGTTCTCCCTTTTCATTTGCGTACTTGTGAAAGTGGTGTTGAAAAGTATCATACTCTTCGGGTCGATGGCATTGAGTGCAAAGTGCGTTTCCTTCAAACTTAAATTTTATGCTGTGAGAATCGTGACAATCATTACATCTCACATCGTTCATATACATTTTGCTTTGTGTGAAAGATGCAAACACATAAACTTCATCAAGTATTTGCCCGTCAGCATAATAGAGCGGCGGAGAAATATTCTGCGGACGATGAAGATTGTAATATTCAGCATCTCTATGTTCGTTTGGTCC
>CAZLJI010000459.1:0-2720 GCA_964559565.1 uncultured Ignavibacteriaceae bacterium
TCTCAGTTTTTGCAGGAGCAATACTCTTCTTTTCAGAGGTCAAAACAGCAATATTAACATTCAATGAGGTTAATATCTCTACGACAGAGATGCAGTTAACTGCTTCTTTTCCTCCCAAATTATTAACATCAACCGAGAAATAATTCTGCGTATCTTTCTTGAAATTAGGCGCAACCAAATTAGTTTTCAATAATGCACCCTCTCCCGGAACAATCATCTCTATTCTGGACGCAACACCTACTACCGCCATCATTCCTGAGCCTCCTTCCGAATTTTCTTTCAAAAGAATTCTGGCCAGATACTCACCAGGCCTTAATTCCTGGCTCTTAGGAATGTTAATTGTTACAAGAATATCCTGCTGAGTCTGACCCTTCTGAAAATCTATTTTGTATTTGCTTAGCGCAATATAATCAGAGAAGTCCCCAGCGACATCCAATTCTACCGTCTGCGCCTCTCCCCCCTCATTAAGTATTCTTACCTCATAAGTACTCTGGGAATTTGACAATATTACTGTTTTATGCGCAGGAGCTATTCCAAGCGCAAAAGCTGATGAAGAAAATAAAGCAAAAGACAAAATAAAAAGCGATAAAATTAGCAGAATCTTTATTTTAAATAATTCGCCGCTATTTTTTCTGCTCACTGTGCTTCCTCCCAGTAAAATGATATGTTGCTTGTCTTAACAGTTGGAGGTTCATAAGAAGGAACAGTCACACCAACATCCACCGAAACTTCCTTGTAAGCCGCAGTATAATTCAACTTTTTGATAAGGCCGTCAATACTTTCAGTGACATTAGTCCAGGCAGTTAAAGACCCTGATTCGTTGAATGTTCCATTATTAGGAGGTGTTGAACTTCTTGCTTTTATCTGCCAGTAACTCGTGTTCAGAGCAACAGTAGACCATATATTTGCAGAGACATTAGTATCATAAAGGTCAATGTATGTGTTGCTTGAACTTCTGAAAACAAAAGGACCAGGACTGTCATCACTTGTATCATCACTATCTGCAGGATTCATCCCCCCAAAATCAATAGTATTAGTTAAGAGCTCAATTGAGACATAGGGCACAACTGTAAAGTTCCAGGTATCACTCCACTCTCCGTAAGCTGTTCCATCATACGCCCTTACATGCCAGTAATACGTCTGGTCTAAATCAAGCTCGCCCACATAATCATGATAAGTATTGCCGAGTCCTGATTCATTCACAATTTCAGGACCGGACATATCTGAGCTGGTCGAGACAAATATATGATATGTAACAGGATCAGAATCCATATCAGTTACAGCAGTCCAATTAAATCTCGGAGTCCTGTTTGTAAATGCAAAATCACTATTATTCGGATAGCTGAGAGTAACCTTAAGAGGAGGAAGATTGCTTATATTCAAAGCAGAACTATTCAACCAAGCTGTGCTGTTAAATGTTCCGTCATTTGCCCTGCATGAGAAAATCCACTGTTCTCCTTTGTTTTGAACGCCTGCAGTCAAGTTATCTAAATTTACCTCAGTCGCCTGAGAGTGATTCACATTAGGAACAGCTATATTCCAATACATTCTCTCCTCATATATACCTCCATCTGAATCATCTTCGCCAACAGGAATTGGAGATATCCAAGAAGAACCATTCCAACATTCAATATCATGACCAGTTTCAAATGGAAACACAGATATTCTTAATTTTAATGTCAAATTATTCCAGCAACCCCCTAAAGTATAATTAAACGCATCTGCTTCTGCACTCTTGATAGTCCATATAGAATTATTATTTGCACCCGAAGGCACCGTATAATTGACGTACCCATACATAGTTTCCATTTCTGGCGGAGCAGAACTTGTCCCATCATCCCCATCAAACCAGTATCCATCATTAAATTCATCCATATATGTTCCAGTACTCAATCCCCCGCAGCTCGTAGAAACATTCGCTGTCTCTTGATAACACCAACTAGGCGTTCTCAATTCATTTCCACTCTCGTTCGCTGCACCGTCTTTGTACCACTGATAATAATAACTAACATTATCTCCGTCTGTGTCATTAGCAGAACAGAAACCTCGAAGAGTATCATTCGTATAGGCAGTCGCCGGCAGAATTCTGGAACTATTCATAACTGGAACGCCATTACTGATTGTCAAAGTTGAGCTGTTCAACCATGAGCTGTTTGCATATCCATCGCTTGCCTTACAACCCAATATCCATGTTTCACCCTTGCTTTGTATTCCTGAAGAAAGATTATCAACATTAACCTCTACTCCCTGAGTCTGTCCAGCGA
This sequence comes from uncultured Ignavibacteriaceae bacterium, assembly GCA_964559565.1. Classification (GTDB taxonomy): domain Bacteria; phylum Bacteroidota; class Ignavibacteria; order Ignavibacteriales; family Ignavibacteriaceae; genus IGN2. Next base: position 2,265 of record CAZLJI010000459.1, read on the forward strand.
GACTGCCCGACTCATTCGCAACCCCATCAACATACCACTGATAATGATAAGAAACATTATCACCATCAGTATCATTCGCCGAACAATAACCTTTCAGGGTGTCGTTAGTATAAGCAGCAATCGGAAGAATCCTGCTGGAATTCATAACAGGAGCAGTATTCTGAATTGTAACATTATTGCTAAGAACTGCACTTGATTCATTAATCAAATCAGTGCTAACAACATTAACACTCCAAACATCTCCCGCGTTTGTTTCATTGCTTACAACCATATTAGTGTTTATCCCTGAGACTCCTGCTTGGAAATTAACCATTATTTGTTCAGGAGTAATTGATCTGTCATAATACTTGAATTCATCAATGGTTGCATTAATAAATCCGTCTGGATTTGTAGATGACCTATCTACTGCACCTAAAAAGAAAGAAGAAATATTATGATCTATTGTTGATGAGACTC
>CAZLJI010000460.1:0-2715 GCA_964559565.1 uncultured Ignavibacteriaceae bacterium
CTGAAATAAATTTTGATTCAAGATTTTTATATAATGAATTGGTAAAGAAAGTTTCTGCTGACAGTGGTATAGTTGATTTAAGTATTCTTGTACATACGTTATCTTACCCTGTAAATCTTTCTTGGGAAATTAATCCTGCAAATGGCATAAATTACTCGTTTATTGGAGACAGTGGCTTTGGAAAAATCGGAGAGATTAATTCTACTACAGGAAGCTTGTCATTTAACAATCTGGAAAATGGCAGAATTCTACTGAAAGCATTTGTGAATAAAACTAATAATACTAATAATATTCCAACTGAGTATGCACTTGCACAAAACTATCCCAATCCATTTAATCCATCTACAACAATAAAATATGATCTTCCAAAAACTTCTGATGTTTCACTAATCATCTACGATATACTCGGAAGAAAAGTAAAAGAGTTAGTAAAAGCTAAACAAGAGCCAGGTAGATATGAAGTTCAGTTTGATGCTTCTTATCTATCAAGTGGTATTTATATCTATCAGCTGATTTCAGAAAAGTATGTGAACTCGAAGAAGATGATACTACTACGCTAAAAGTTGCTCGGAAAAGTCTTAATAAAGTAGAGAATTATTTAATCAAAGCTCCGAACAACCGGGGCTTTTTAATATATGTTTTATTCAAACTATGATATTTTTATTTTGAAGTTAATCAATAATCAAAGTAAAGATATGGGATTAAATCAAAAAACATATTCAAATAATGATATAACCGTAATCTGGAAACCGGATGTATGTATTCATTCAACCAAATGCTGGAAGGCATCTTTGGCAATCTTCAATCCAAAACGAAGACCATGGATAGATTTGTCAGGTGGGACTACAGAAGAAATAATAAAAATAGTTGATAACTGTCCTTCAGGAGCATTATCATATGAAAGGAATAATAAAATGACTGATCAAAAAGCACAAGCTGCGCAAACACAGCAATCACAAACTACCGTACAAGTAAGCAAAGGCGGACCATATCTTGTTAAAGGAAAATTTGTTTTTGTTGGAACCGATGGGAAAGAAGAAACCAAGGAAGGTTCAATTGCACTTTGCCGCTGTGGTAGTTCTAACAATAAGCCTTTCTGCGATGGCACTCATCGCAAAATTGGTTTTGATCAAGGGTGATTAACTAACCGATTTCTATCAGAAATCGGATTAGTAAAGTTTTTCTTTACCTTTTCGTAATTTTCGGCGAATCTCTCATTAACATTTTAAATTCATTGACAGAAAAGCTGACAGCTATAATAAAAATAATCCGACCTTTAAACTTTTTAATTACTATTATTTCTGTAATTGTTGCGGCAATTATTTGTCTCCCCGCTAAAATTCCCGGATTGCATGTAATACTCGCTGCTTTTGCTGCTTCGTTAGTAATGGCGTCAGGAAACATTATCAATGATATTTATGATATTGATATTGATAGGGTGAACAAACCGCTCCGCCCGTTACCTTCAGGAAAAATATCGATTAAAGAAGCATATATATATTATTTTGTACTTATAGCTGCATCAGTGCTGATATCATCTTTGCTGAATGAAAAGGCGATAGCAATCGTACTTGTTTCAATTCTCATACTTTTTATTTATTCAAAGTATCTCAAGAGAATTCCTCTTGTTGGAAATGTTACAGTCGCATTCTTAACGGGACTCGTTTTCATCTATGGCGGAATTGTGGTTGAGAATCCTGTAGCAGCAATTGTTCCTGCGGTGTTTGCTTTTCTGATAAATTTTATCCGAGAAATTGTAAAAGACGTTGAGGATGTTGAGGGTGATAGACAAGCAGGAGTAATCACTTTTCCCATAAAGTTTGGTTCTCGGAAATCAAAATTATTTATATCTCTGATTACTATTTCCCTTATACTTTATACCTTATACCCCTTCATCACACAACTTTATAAAATTGAATATTTTGTTATTGTAATGGTAATTGTTAATCCTATACTTGTTTATTGCTCGAAGATTTTATTCGAAGATGAATCAGTAAAAAATTTGAAGCGAATAAGTAATCTTTTAAAATTGGATATGGTATTCGGACTGATTGCAATTTATCTTGGAGTGTAATTAAATTTTTATGATGAAAGAATTCGATAAGAAATATTACGGCAAGAAAATAAAATACCTTGCCGGTGTGGATGAAGCTGGAAGAGGACCTCTTGCTGGACCGGTCGTAGCTGCTGCTGTTATATTTGATTTAAAAACTAATATCAAAGGTGTGAATGATTCGAAGCTGCTCACTGAAAAGAAAAGAGAAAAATTATTTGATCAGATAATTACACAGGCATTGACTTATTCGGTATCTGTTGTCAATCACAATGTTATTGATGAGGTAAATATTCTCAATGCAACTCTGCGTGCGATGAAGCAAGCTGTGGATGATTTAAAAATAAAACCAGATTTGATTTTAGTGGATGGCAACAGAAAATTTCAATCTGATATCCCTGTAATGACAATTGTAAAAGGTGATTCAAAATCTTTTTCGATTGCAGCTGCCTCTATACTCGCAAAGGTAACTCGCGATAGATTAATGAAAATGCATGCTATTCAGTTTCCGGTATATTTGTGGGAACAGAATAAGGGATATCCAACTAAGCAGCATAGAGAAATAATCAAGGCGATTGGTCCAAGTCCGCTTCATCGAAAATCATTTTTAAAAAATATATTAACAGAGCAACTTGGCGAAAATCAGGTTAATCAAGGTGGAC
>CAZLJI010000461.1:0-2713 GCA_964559565.1 uncultured Ignavibacteriaceae bacterium
ATTCCATTGTATGAATCAAATTAAAATAAAGCGAATCATTATAGAGAATTTTACCAAGATTATTTCTGCCGGAGATAGTCTCCTGAGTTAAATAGTTTAATGAAGTCATAAGGGAATCAGATTTTAGCATTACTGCATTGAGGTTTGCCAAAGTAACCTCAACCTTATCTTTATTTTCTTTAATCAATACTTTTGTGTCAGTTGTAATTTCTTTCGTGTTCTCAGTAATCTCTTTTAAGTTCTGTTGATTTTCTGATATTACTTTATCAAGTTTTGCAGTCACATTATTCAAATTAGCAATACTGGTTCTAAGTCCTTCAATAAAAGTTTTATCATCAAGGAGAGAATTTATTCCCTGAAGAGTTTTCACAGACTCATTAGCAATTATGCTTATTTTATCTTGTATATCACTAAACAAAGAAATCACACCGGCAATATCAGTTATGTAATTACCGTGTTGAATCTTCGATAAATCCAAATCTTCATTGTAATTTCCAGGGTTCACCTCGATTTTTCTTCCTCCCATAAGGTCGGTACTTTCTAACGAGAATGCAGCATCCTTTTTCAATAATATGTCATTACTTATGTTTAATGTTACAACTACAGAAGAGCCTTCTATAACAAAATCTTTTACGTGCCCTTTTCTTACTCCATTCACAGTAACATTATTGCCTATTTCCAGTCCGGAAACATTGTTAAATCTAACCTTAACCTCGTTGTCAGATGAAGACAGTGTGAAATTTTTAGCCCAGCCTAAAACCCAGATGAATACCAGCAATCCCAGTAATACAGTAATTCCGACTTTAATTTCTGTTGATCTTGGATTTTTCATTTTGTTCCTTTTTCAATAACAAAGTTAATTTGGATATATCTTCCTCGGTTATAATACTATCGTTGACCACAACTTTGAATTCTTTCAAAAATTTTTCCTCCTCCAAATTTACAATTTCTTCCATCGACTTAATATTTTCCATATAAAATATCATTAATGCTTTAAGAGAATCTTTGTGAACTGAATCTTTTATATGTTTAACTTCTTCGTCCCAATTTTCAACCACTCCATTCACTAGAAAATCTTTTGTTGGTTTAATAAACCAATCATCAAATTTGTATTGAATAATATAAATTGCAGCAGCAACTAGAATAGTAATAATTGCAACTGCCTGTATGAAACAGCCCTTTTTCATCAAGAAATATTTTTAAGAAATTTTATCCAATTCGATTCTTTTAATCCTTTTCTTCAATACCTCTTTAACTGTCAGCTTGTAATTGTTGAGATTGAAAGAATAGCCTTCTTTAGGAATGTCTCCGGCACGATTTATAATCAAACCAGCAATCGTATCATAATCATCGCTTTGTGGAATTAATTCAAGACCAACCAATTCATTAACTTCAGTAATTGGAACTTTACCCAGGACACTTATTTTTTCGGGTGATAAAATTTTAATTGAATTTTCCTCGGGATCGTGTTCATCCCAGATTTCACCTATGATTTCTTCAATTATATCTTCGAGAGTGATCAGACCTGATGTTCCGCCGAATTCATCCACAACAACAGCAATATGCATCTTCCTTTGTTGAAATTCCTTGAGCATATCATTAATTTTTTTTCTTTCGGGAACAAAAAATATTTCACGGGTAATTTTTGAGATGGTCTCGATTTTAATGAATGATTTATTCTGCAAGTATGGAAGCAAGTCTTTTGCGTGAACGATACCAATAACTTTATCTAAATTTTCTTTATAAACAGGAAAACGACTGTACCCGCTTTTATTTATTGTCTCAATTAGTACTTCGCTACTAACATTGTAAGGTACAGCAACAATATCAACACGAGGAGTCATCACTTCAACCACAAGAACTGATTTAAATTCTACGAAACTTGAAATAATTTCCTGTTCGTCTTCTTCAAGTGTCCCTCTTTCGTGACCTAGCTCTGCAAGCTCCGAAATTTCTTTCTCAGTAATAGCAGATTTAGATTTATCAAATTTAATTTTTGAAAAAGTTAGTCTTATTAATTCGGTAATCGATTCAGCAACAGGATATATAATCAGACTAAAAAGAAATAATGGTACTGTTACAAGCCTGATTGTGAGAAAAGAATTTTTTGAAGCAAAAACTTTAGGAAGCAGTTCTCCAAAAAGCAGGATTATTACTGTAATCAAAATAATTTGTAATAATAGAACCACATTAACATTGATACCATACATTCGGGCAATTTCAAGGGCAAGAGAGACTGAAACAATGGATGCTGCAACATTAACAAGAGTATTGCCAACCAATATCGTAATTAGAAGTCTTCGTGGAAATGCAATAAGATTGCTAGCATACCTGTAAATTAACTTTGAGGATTTGAATTCATCATCAAGATTTTTATGCTTAATAGAAAAATAAGCAACCTCAGAAATTGAGAAGAAAGCGGAATGAAATAATAGCACTACCAGCAACATTACCTGGTATAACCAATCAATCTCCACGAAAATTTATATCCTGATCATTGAAAAAACTAAAATGGTAAATCATCATTATCATTGCTTACTGTCGGTTCAACGCTTGTTCCAGTATCCTCGGAAGAGGCGCTTTCAGATGTAGGTTCGAGAGGAATCAGTTTTTCAGTAATGACTTCTGTATTATATCGTTTTACGCCATCCTTATCAGTGTAATCTCTCTTACTTAGTCTTCCTTCAACATAAAATTTCTTTCCTTTTTTCAA
>CAZLJI010000462.1:0-2711 GCA_964559565.1 uncultured Ignavibacteriaceae bacterium
TATTGAGAATCAAGAAAACGGAACCTACTTTTTTGATTATGCCGGTAACAGGACAATAAGAGATGTTTACTGGGGAGGTTTAGTTAATTTTTCTTACCGGATTGGTGAGTTGCATAAAATCGGTTTTAAAAACATAATTACAGTTAAATCAGATGATGAAGTAACTGAACTGCAGGGATTTAAATATGATTATCAGGATGAAAGACAGAATACAGCATTACGATTTGTTTCAAGAAATTTATATTCCGGTCAGCTTAGTGGGAAGAGTTATTTTCCTTTAATTACTGGAATTCATTTGGACTGGAGAGCCTCCTATTCGTCTACTAATAGAAGCGAACCTGATTATAGAAGAGCAACTTATACTCGCAATATAGCTGATTCTAATTCGACTGTACCTTTCCTTGCCTATCTGCCTATTGATCCGGAGCAATTTGCATCCGGCAGATATTATTCAGATTTGGATGAATACAAGCGTTCAATCGGAATGGATCTGGGCCAGAATTTAGGTTCATTAAAAATTAAATATGGTGTAAATCATTATACTACTTCACGTTCATTCGACGCCAGGTCTTTTGGCGTTACTGACCCTTATGGATATTCCCGATTACTTATAGGGCAATATGCTTTAGATTCTGTCTTTTCAGTCAAGAATTTTGAAGACAGGTACATTTTAATGAGAGAGTATTATAACCCTTCTAATGTATATAGTGCCAGCGATAACTTGTTTGCATATTTTTTAATGGCTGAAATACCATTTAGTCTATTTGATCAGGATTTCGATTTTATAACAGGACTTAGGATTGAAAATTATGAATTAAGGCTAAGAAGCACTTCTGCTATTTCATTAGGAAGCACACCAATTGTTGTTGATAATTTTAATAGTGACGTTCTTCCGGCGTTAAGCTTAGTTTATCGGCTAAATGCAGCCAGCAATGTTAGATTATCTTTCAGCCAAACAATAAACAGACCACAGTTCAGAGAAATTGCTCCTTTTACATATTATAACTTTGAAGATCAAACTCTTGTATCAGGTAATATAGATTTAGTTCAGGCAAACATCTCAAATTATGATGTTAGATTTGAGACATTTCCCGGCATAGGAGAATTGATTTCAGCAAGTGTATTCTTAAAAGAGCTCCGAAACCCTATTGAAAAGGTGTTCGTAGTATCTACAGGACAGAATGACCGCAGTTTTGACAATTCATCTTTTGCCAGAAATATTGGATTCGAGCTAGAATACAGAACTAATCTGGGTAGGATTTTGGGTGCATTAAACAATTTTAACCTCACTGCAAATTACACAAGGATCTGGTCAGAAATTGAAGAGACAAATATTGGAACTGGACGTTCAGTAAGACCTATGCAGGGACAGAGTCCCTATGTAATTAACGCAGCTCTAAACTATCAGAATTATGAATTCTCTTTTTCTCTGAACATTGCTTATAACAAATTTGGTAAAAGAATTATTGAGACAGCAAACTTCGCTGGAAGGGATATCTATGAATACCCCAGAGATGTCATTGATATTGTTTTAATAAAAGAACTTGGAGAACACATTACTTTCAAATTTTCAATCAAAGATTTGCTGGCTGAACCTTTTGAATACTTTGAAGACAGTGTTTTAGTTAGAAAATATACAGCTAACACCAGGTTGACAGTTGCTGTTAATTATAATCTTTAACTCATATTTACTTATATCTACTTTAATCTAAGGAAAGGAGGAATCTAAAGAATTAAAAAAAAGTTCTCTCAATGTTACCTCAAACATTGTATTAAACTTAAAAACGATTATTAATTACAAATAAAGGAGTTCGATATGAAAAAGATTTGGAGTTTATTGCTTTTACTGGCAATTATTTCAATTCCGGCTTTTGCTCAAGTTTTGACACAGCATGATGAAGTCATTGACAATAACGGCGGTGCTGGAATTACAACAGACGTTGTTTTAGATAAAAATTTAGTTTATTTAATATCAGGATTCGTTTATGTGCGAGATGGCGGTAGCATAACAATACCTGCTGGTACATTACTTCTTGGTGAATTTGCTACTGAAGGTTCTTTAATTATTGAAAGAGGCGGTCAGATTTTTGCAAATGGTACTGCAGAAGAACCAATTGTATTTACCAGTCAGTTTGCTCCTGGTTCTAGAAACAGAGGCGATTGGGGTGGTATTGTAATTTGCGGTACGGCAAGTAACAATAGACCAGGTGGAAATTTTATTGTAGAAGGTAACATTGGTAGTATCGCTGGTTATGGAGATGTTGCTTTCCCGACAGTAAATGATAATGATAATAGCGGTGTAATGAGGTATGTAAGAATTGAATTTCCAGGTTATGCTTTTACGGCAAATAACGAAATCAATGGCTTGACACTAGGTGCAGTTGGTCGCGGAACTACTTTAGAACATATACAGGTTAGTTATTCTGATGATGATGCTTTTGAATTTTTTGGTGGAACCGTCAATGCAAAATATTTAATCGCTTATAAATCTAGAGATGATGATTTTGATACGGATTTTGGTTACAATGGTAAAATTCAATTTGGTGTTGTTTACAGAGATCCGGGCAAAGCTGACGTAAGCAATAGTGAAGCTTTTGAATCAGATAATGACGGAACTGGAACTACGGCAACACCAAGAACCGAACCTGTTTTCTCAAATTTTACGGTCGTTGGTCCAAAGAGAAATGCAAGCGATGTATCAGGTACCAATT
>CAZLJI010000463.1:0-2710 GCA_964559565.1 uncultured Ignavibacteriaceae bacterium
AACCGCTCCCAAGTACCCTTTCTGACATCTCAACATTCAATTGTGTTACTATTCCATCCATGGGTGAGTAGATTGTAGTTTTATATAAAGTCTCCAGAACTTCTCTTAACTGAGCTTTGCTTTGAAGAACGTTAGCTGCAGCAGCATCATATGAAGCTTTTGTTGTGAGGTATTTTGTTTCAGCAGCTTCAAATTCTGAATTACTGGCTAGTCCTTTATTATGTAATTCCTTAGCACGTTCATATTCCAATTCGATATTGCGAAGTTCTGCTTCACTCATCTGGAGTGAGGCTTCGGATGACTTAAGATTAGCTTCAAGCCTATCCTTCTGTGCCATATACTGATCACCTTTGATTTTAATCAGTAACTGTCCCTTCTTAACAATATCCCCTTCTTTAACAGGCAGATTAATAATTTCACCGGTGACTTCAGGTGTTATAAGTACTTTAAATTCAGGATCGATCGTACCTGTTGCTGTTACAGTTTGTGTAATATTTCTTTTTGCAACCTTTTCCGTTTGAACCAGAATAATATTTTCCTTACTGCCGCCAGTCAATGCAACAATAACGAGTATGAGAACAAGAAGACCCAATCCTCCAAAAATGAAAAGTTTCTTCTTCGATTTTTTTCTTTTACCATTTGCCATTCTTTTTATCTCCTAAAAAGTCTATTGTTCATAAATTTTATAATCTAAAACTCCGAGGTAATATCTTAGCTGCTGGCTAAGTACTATATAAGCAAATTGAGAATTGAGCAGAGAAGTTAACGCATCCGTATAACGAGAGTTTACGATAAGAACATCTAACAATTTACCTGATCCAAGTGCATATTTTTCTTCCTCGATCTTTAGATTTTCTCTGGCAGCAGCAATATTCTTTTCACTTACAACCAATGCTTTTTGAGAAGCCTGCAGATTCAGGTAGTTGGTTTTGATTTGTCTTTTAATATCTCTTTCGATATCGCTTACTTCAATCTCGCTGATTTTAGATTGTACTTCAGCCAGTTGAACCCGGTTGCTTACTGACCAGCCATAAAAGATCGGAATGTTGAGTGACAACCCTGCTTGAAAATTTTTATTTTTATCGACCTCTGAGATGGTGTTGCCAAACCATGAGTAGTTTCCATTTGCTCTTAGTAATGGCCAGTGACCGGATTCTGCGATTGTAACTCCGCTTCTGGAACTTTCTAAATTCAGCAGAGCAGATTTATAATCCAATCTTTGATTTAAAGCCTGGTCAACTAGTTCTGATATATCTTTATAATCTGACAAAAGATTTGTGTTAAGTATTTCTATTTCTGTTGATGTAAGTGAATCGGAAAAGACATATTCCTCAAGTACATCAATTCCAAGATAGAATAGAAGATCTTTCTTTTGTGTTTGAAGATCATTTTCAGTGACTATTAACTCAAGCTCAGCATTTCCTTTAGCTACTTCCTGCTGATAAACATCAGCTAATGTTGCAGCACCGAGCCTGTTTCGTTCTTTAATCGTCTCCAGATTTTTCTCATTCCATTTAAGATTAGCTTGCTTAACTCTTAACAGTTGTTCCGTGTAAACAACATCATAATACAATGACATCGTTTGGAAGACGATATCCTGTTTGATTCTTTCTAAAGTTAATTCTGCAGATTGAAGCTCATCCTGGCTCTTTGAAAGATTTGCAATATTTGCCAGTCCATCAAATAGAGTCCAGTTTGAACCTAATCCAAGGCTATATGATCTTCTTTGGTCAGATTGCGATGCATCTATGATTTCATTTGTAATCGGATCAACTATAATTCCCTGCTGGTCAGTTTTATTCCATTGCCATGTTGCACTTGCATCTAGAGTTGGCAAAAAGTTTCCGTAAGCTGCCTGTACACCTGACTCATATCCCTCAATCTGACTGGAACTTTTAAGAAAGGTTGAATTTTTATGCAGAGCTATCCCAATTGCTCGATCAAGAGTTAGTGTTTCTTGAGGTAAAATGTTGGCATTTATTAAAAAAGTAAACAAAATTATGACTGATAATCGCATTCTTATCTCCAATTTGAAATTTTTCCCTTTATTATGATTTAGACAGTTAGATAACATGCAATGTTACATTATTTTTATGAATGTATAAATCCCAATACAAAAATACACATTACGACCTCCTTAGATTATGCAACATTACAAGCGGTAATATTATTACATATTCGGTTATATAAACTAGTCACTTTGAATGAGTGATGATGTTTTGCAACTCTGATTAACGGGATTAAATCACAGCTTGAATACTTCAGTTGAATTGCACTATATTAACAACAACAATTTTAAAGGCAAAAAAGTGCAAAGAATATTTAATCTTACTTTCAACATTATCTCATTCATATTGATGATCTCAATATTCACACTTCAATCTGAGAGTATAGCTCAAAGCAATCTCAGAATATTTGAGGAACCAGGTGGTGGTGGATCTGGCACAACTCAAACTGAAGAAAGTAATGATAACTCAACCATATACATAGTAGGCGGTTTATTAATTGCTGGAATACTGGTTTATGCTTTAGTTCTTAAAAAAGATAAGAAAGCAGATACAGATACTACTGCTTCCCTAAACTCCAATTTAATCTATTCGGAAGCTAATGGCATCGACTCAGCAGAAGAATTGCAAAAAGTTAAGGATAAAATTCCGGTTGATCTTTTTCTGGGGATAAAAAATAATGCAGCAGTGATGAATGATAAAAC
>CAZLJI010000464.1:0-2700 GCA_964559565.1 uncultured Ignavibacteriaceae bacterium
CACTTGCGTCGGGAATGTATTTGTATAAACTTCAATCTATTACATTAGTTCAAACAAAGAAAATGATTTTGGCGAAATAATAACGAAAGGGCGAGTCATCAACTCGCCCCTACAATAATTTTTTACATTACAATCGTACTAAGTCACTAGACTGATCATTTATTATTTTTATTAAACTCCTCAATTGCCATTTTCTCGAGATCCGATTTCATTTCCTTAGGAAGGATGACGGTTTCATAATACTTGCCATCTTTTCCTTTTTGATCCGGTGATGAAAGAAACAGACCATTAGAGCCATTAACAAGTCGAAATCCTTTGATTGTTATTCCGTCAGTGGTTTGAATATCGAAAAATGCGGCGGTCTTTCCGCCTCCATCCGATTTCAAAGGATTCATTCTTAATATTTTCATTGTAGCCTCCTATTTTGGTTTGGGATAAATTCTTGGAACAATTTATAATATTTGTTACTTTATGTCAATTCCCTCCAAATACATACCATTAAATATTTTTTTAGGAAACTATTTATTTATCTGATTCCAAAGATTTCAATTCATCAATTTTCTGATTCAACAGCTCAATTTTTTCATCGAGTTCTTTGGTTTTTCGGTCTATTTCCTTTTCGTAGTCTGCAGCATCCCAATAACCTCGCTGTTCAAAATAACTCTTGAATAGCCAGTTATACTTCAATGCTTCCATATTTTCAGAAAGACGGGTGGCAGCTATTTTAGATTCTTCAGATATCTCTTTCAGATTTATTACCAAGGATTGGAAATTGGAATCAGCATTGGTTCCTTCAACTAAAAGTGAACCAAGAACTCCTTTGCCCATTGCAGTGTTGTCAAGAAGAGTATCTATGCCAATCACAACCCTGTTGATATTGTCTACTGCAGAGGCAACTGAAACACCTAATGATTTGTACTGCTGCGTAATGATGTTTAATTCAGCCGTAATAGAATTAAGACTTTTATCTGCTGATTTAGTTAGATCAGTGGCAGCGTAATATAGTGCATCATCCGTAAATATTTTTCCTGCTGTTCCTTCACCAGCATTGATTCTGTTAATAATTTCAGAAAGGTCTTTAGTCATTGCCTTTGTATAGCCCATAATGCCTTGAGTTTCCTCTATGATATCAGCAAAGCTTACAGGTTCCTTCGCACGAATTACTCCGCCATCCTTTACTGGTTCTGATCTGCTATCACCAATCCTGAGTGAAACAAATTTATTCCCTACCAAACCTTCAGTTTGAATTTCTGCTTGAGTATCAACTCTGATAAAATGTGCAATTTCTTTGAGCAGCCGCATCGTAACTTCGATCGAGCTCACAGTATCACCAACGACTTTTATATCCTGAACTGCCCCTGCATCAATTCCACTCAATTTAACCGGTGCACCATTTCTCAATCCTTCAATATTCCGGAAGTAAGCTTTTACTATAAATGTTGGTTTGAAAAGAGCTTCTTTGTTACCGAGCATAAAAATTCCGATAACCAGAAGTGTACTCCCGATAAAAATAAAAATGCCAAGCTTGGCGCCTGATAATCCGCCTTTCATTTCAAACTCCCGTTAGTTTCAATTATTTCATCACTGAAAAAGTTTTTTAGTAATGGATCATTTGAAGTGGTGAGATCATTTATGCTTCCTTCTTTTACGATCTTTCCACCATCCAGAATAATTGCTCTGTCCGCAATAATTTTTGCACAAAGCAAATCGTGCGTAACAACAATTGAGGTCATTTTCAAAGCGTGCTGCAACTCAGTTATCAATGCACTGATTTCTTTAGAAGTGATCGGATCGAGTCCCGTTGTTGGCTCATCATAGAGCATAAGCTTTGGTTTTGTAATTATTGACCTCGCAAGACCAATTCTTTTTTTCATTCCGCCTGATAACTCAGAAGGCATTTTATCAATCGCTTCAAGAAGAGATACCGCTTCTAGCACAAAATTAACTCTACGGTCAATCTCCTTTCTATCTAAATCAAAATTTCTTATCAAAGGAAATTCAAGATTTTCTCTAACACTCATCGAATCATATAATGCTGCACCCTGAAAAAGGAATCCGATATCTTTTCTAAGCTCGTTAAGTTCTCTAAGATCCAGTTTGAGTACATCCTTTCCCTCAATAAAAACACTTCCCGCATCCGGTTCCATTAATCTTATCATACACTTAAGCAGTACACTCTTGCCAGTTCCGCTTCTTCCAAATACAATCATGTTCTCAGCTTCGGTTACATTGAAAGAAACACCCTCAAGTACAGTATTGCCATTAAACGATTTGTATAAATTTTTAATCTCAACCATCACTTCACCGTTGGCCAGATCCAGAGAGTTAATTTTACCAATACCATATCAAAAATTAAAATCAGCAATGAAGAAACAACAACTGCACTAGTGGATGCTTTACCTACACCTTCGGTTCCGTTTTCAGCAGTGTAGCCCTTGTATGAACCAACCAGTCCTACAATAAAACCAAATACAAAAGTTTTACTCACACCAGGAATTGCATCACCGAATTCAACAGCGAAGATTACTCTATCAATGTAATAAGCCCAGGTCATGTTCTGAACGAGCACAACTGCAATGTACGCTCCGATTAACGATATAAAGATTACATACACAGTTAATATTGGAAGGATGAAAGTTGTTGCAAATATTCTTGTAACAACTAAGTACCTGAATGGATTTACACCTGAAACTTCCATTG
>CAZLJI010000465.1:0-2698 GCA_964559565.1 uncultured Ignavibacteriaceae bacterium
AGCTTCGAGCCTTCTTCCTTCGAGTAAGTAATTTCGACTTCAATTTTGTCCGGCTCAACATTTTTAATGACTCCTTCAATTTTCCCATCATCTAGAATAATTTGCTCACCTGATTTAAGATCTTCGAAAATTTCGGGTAATGTGCAGGAGATATGAGCAGGTTTTATCAACACTCCTGCGCTGTTAAACTCGGATGGTTCTCCAGGACCAGGATCGCTGTGAATAATTAATTTATCTCCTTGTTTCAAAATAATTGATTCTTCCAATGGCAGAAGTTCCCCGACTTTTGCAGTCACTCCGTTTGCGTCGCGCTTATTTTTTATTGTAAATGCTGTTCCAGTTTTAATGTATGCTGATTCGAAACATCGGACTAATCTTCTGCTGTTTAACTTTTTATCAACAACTAATTTTTTGTCCTTGCCTCGTGAGTCTGTGAAAAGAATTTCATCTTTCGGTTTTAGCGAATTCAGAAATTCATCAGGCAGCGGAATGAGAATTTCCTCGTCGATTGTTTTGATTTTTTCAATTTGAATACTTTTATCGGAAGCGAGCCAGGCTTCTGCGGGTGAAGTTACTTTACCAAGAAGGTCCCTCTCAGGTGTAAGATGAACAACTTTTGGTCCCTGTCTCATTGAACCAGTTCTGAGTTTGGGTCCGCCAAGATCCATACATATTTTGCAATTTCTTCCAGTCTGCTTTTTAGCTTTCTCAATATTATTGATCATTCTTTCCCAGGCATTCGTGTCATCGTGAGCGCAGTTGATTCTTGCACTGTTCATACCAGCATTAAAAAGTTTTTTAACCAGCTTGTAATCATCAGCGGCTTCGGTTGGAAGCGTGACCATAATTCTAACTTTGCTGCCTTTTAGTTTTTTGCCGAGAAGAGAAGTAGTATTTGCTTTTAAAATCTTTCTTCCTCTTTTAAAACTGATTCCCGGCTTTTCGGATTCAATTGGCAGTTCGTTCAATATTCCTCTAAGAATATTCTGAACAGAAATAATGCTTGCCATTACATGACTTTCAGCTCTTCCGAGCCGTGAAATACCAAGCTGCCAGAGTGTGTCCTGTATTTCTCGTATATCCTGATTACGAAGTGCGAGATAGTGAATTAAATTCTTTGCACTCTCAAGATTTGAAGGATGAACCTTTTCAAGTTCATTGGAATATTTCTTTTCAAACTGAACTGCTTGTTCCTTTATCTTTTCAAGCTGTTCGAGGAGCTCTGAAAGTTTTTTCTTTTTAAGTTTCATGATTATTAATCTGATGATTTGTATTCTGATTCCCAACCTTCAAGTTCAGGATGTTATATACGATTTTACAATTTCGAAGGTTTTCCCTCTCATTCTTTAATTTAATTTTCAGAATCTAAAAACCTTAGCAGCAAAATCGAAATTTCCGGTTTAGCAATCACATCGTGCATTACTCCTCCTTCAATAGTAATTATTTTCCCTGGTAATAGTTTAATGGTTTCTTCAGCAGCTTCATTTTGTATTAACACTTCACCATTGCCCGCAATGCACTGGATAAGAATTGGTTCTTCAACGCTATGCGATTCGAGATGCTTTCCATTCCTCAGAGTTAACTGTGCAATTTTTCTTCGTTCACCTGCAAATAACATATTAACTTCCTTTTCTTTTCCATCAGCAATTTCACTTTTAACATCGATAACTTTATAAGATTCCATCGTCTGTGAATTCCCATCATTAGTTGCAATTATTACACTGCTTATAAATCCAATCAAAGCGATTAAAATCATTCGTGGTATTTTTAATTGTGAATTATTCATTTCAATCCTTTCTATTTATTTATTTGTTATATAGTCTTTTTATAATTCCAGATTGCTAATCCATTAAACACAATTGCAAATCCAATTACAATTAAAAAATGAAAACGCAAATCCCAAAAACCGCTGCCTTTTAATACAATCATTCTCATTGCTTCAATCAAATAGCGAACAGGATTAACATAAGTTAGATATTGTGCCCAATCCGGCATGTTTTCAATTGGTGCAAATAATCCTCCGAGCAATATAAATATCAGCATAAAGAAGTATGAAATAAACATTGCTTGTTGTTGTGTATCCGCATAGATAGATGTAAGTAAACCGAAGCCGAGTAATGCTATTAAATATATTCCAGCAAAAAGATATCCAACCCAAAAACTCCCTGCAGGATAAATTCCGTAAACAATAAAGCTAATTAAAAATCCTATTGTCAAAACAAATAAACCAAGTACCCAAAATGGAATTAGCTTACTTAAAATGAATTGATATTTTTTGATTGGTGAAACATTAAGTTGTTCTATTGTTCCAATCTCTTTTTCTTTTACAATATTTAATGATGTCATCAGGAAACCTACCAGGGTAACAAGCAGCGCCAGCACTCCGGGAACAATGAAAAATTTATAATTCATTTGTGTGTTAAACCAATTAGAACTTGTAATATCAATTACAGGAATTGCATTTAAACGCGGTTGCTGAATCCATTGAGTACGAACATCGTTATTAAAATCTTTTATTATAGAATTTGCATAAGCAACAGCAAGTCCTGCTGTTTGTCCGCTGATTGCATTTGCTGCGAATAAAACTTTTGTTTCACTATCTCTTATAAGTTCGCGCTCAAATCCTTCTGGAATTTCAACTATCAAATCCGCTTTATCTTTTTCAACCTGATCTAATGCATCAGCGTATGTTTTGGAA
>CAZLJI010000466.1:0-235 GCA_964559565.1 uncultured Ignavibacteriaceae bacterium
ATGATTTGATTTTGTATAGTTTCAATTGTCTGAGTTCCATCAATAACTTTAAATCGTTCTTCCTGCCTTGCAATTTCAAGATAGCCACTTCGTACGCGATTATAAAACTCAATATCGGCAAGCTCAATTCTATCCAACTTAACTTTAGATTTCTTTTTCTTACGTTCATTCGCAATTCCAACAGGAATATCGATAAAAAAAGTTACATCAGGTATAGTGTCGCCAATTGCCAGGT
>CAZLJI010000466.1:245-2696 GCA_964559565.1 uncultured Ignavibacteriaceae bacterium
AAAATCTAATGGAATGCCTCTTCCATATCCTTGATAAGCAGTTGAACTATCATGAAACCTGTCCGAAATTACATAAATACCTTTTTGAAGGTAAGGTTGAATTTTTTCCCGTAATAACTGAGCTCTGCTGGCAGAAAAAAGAAGTAATTCGGCTTCAGCAAACATCTTTTCATTTTTATTATCGAGCAAGATGCGTCTAACCTTTTCAGAGATTTCAGTTCCACCGGGCTCTCGGAGGATTTCCACCTTTTTGTTATGATCTACTAAATAATCCTTAAGGAGTTCAATTTGCGTTGATTTTCCAGAAAAATCTATACCTTCAAAAGTTATAAACATATAATTTACGCTTGTTTTTGAATTGAATTTATGGTGTTAATATAGATAAACTTTTGACTCCATTAAAATTCGCAGAATAGCGAGAGTGGTCAAAATGACCGGATAATATAGCGTAATCTATCAGGCTTTAGATATTGAAGAATTACATTCTTTGGCAATTCAAGGATGGGAGTCACACTGCCAGTTGTATCCTGAACCAGGCTCTGATATCTGACAAAAGCACGGAATTGATCTGGTTTAAGTTTACCTAATATTTCAATTCCACCTCTCACATTAAATCCAATTTTATTTGGTAGCAATACGACTTCTTTAGTCGGTGGAATATCTAAAACCTCGACGGGAATATTATCGAATTGTTTATCTACGATTCTTTGAATATCAAGAGTTACGTCTATTAAACTTTCACTATACTCAAAGCCATTCATCTTTGGCAGGCTTATTTCTGTTTCTGTTTTCGAATCAAGTTGACTTAATAATTTGTTAGCAGATTTAATTTCGTTCATGTTTCTTAATAGGCTAACCGGACCGCTCACAATAACTGAATCCGGTTTGAAAATAATATCCGATGCTAAACCATAGCCAGGTTTAAATTCTAACTCTAATCCGGAAATTACAGGAATTTTTTTTGAAATAGCCCTTTCAACAAAAAATGCAATTGAATCAGGAAAGATGTTAATTATTTCGACGTCAGAAAGAAGCCATCGATTACTTTCCAGATAACTGTATAGATTAAGATTATGGCTTCCACTGTCACTTCCAGCTGAAACTTTAAATTCCGTTTCAGGACATACATTTATAGAGACCAACCTACACCCCTTACCTTTGACACGCAGCTGTATTTTTTCTGTTAGTGGTGATACGGTTGTGTATCCTGAAGGTAAGTTTGTTATTGCAAGTTTAACATCGACATTTGTATAGAAAATATCAGAAAGTGAAATGGAACCCCAAAGAATTACTGCGAAGATTATAGAAGCGATAAAGATGTTAAGTTTTTTTCTCACAATAAAAAAAATCCTGAAGAATTTTAGAGAGGCGATTGAATGTCTGTGGTGTTACTTCAGAAGAGCTTTAAAGAAATCCAGAAGCTCGCCTCTGTTTGCCCGGGAAATTTCTCTACCTTTAATTGGGAAACTCTCTATATCTCTGGCAAATCTTCTAAGCTGATGAACGTTCATCACCTCAAGCTCGGCCATACTAAAATTATATTTTTCTGTTGATTTGGATTTAACTGTCGTTTCAAGAGTTATGGATTTCCCTAATGCTTCCTTCTTTAATCTATCTATCGTTGATGAAGAACTTGCTCTTTGTACCGGTTTAACCTCCTCAAAATTTTCTTTCTCTTCAATCTTTTTTGTTTTAACAATTTGTTCAGGTTTGCTATCCGGTATTATTTCTTTTTTGCGAGGTTTTATTTCAACTGATTTGACTTCTCCAATTATCCCATCAATCTGATCATCAGGTCTTGGTATGATATGAGTTGAGATTAATTCACCTAATCGTTGTGCCGCCGCCGCTCCGGCATCGACAGCAGATTTTACAGCAGCCGTTTCTCCAACAACAAGAATTGTCACAAGTCCGCCTTGGACTTTTTCTTTTCCAAGAAGTTGAACTCTTGCTGCTTTAACCATGGCATCAGCAGCTTCAATAGAAGATATCAAGCCACGGGTTTCAATCTTACCCAGTGCTCTATCAGACATAATTAATTACTATTTAGATCTCTTGGGAAGAATCATTTCAACATCTGAGTGTGGACGCGGAATTACGTGCACTGATACAAGTTCACCAACTCTCTGTGCTGCGGCGGCACCTGCATCCGTGGCTGCTTTTACTGCTCCCACATCGCCCCGAACCATAACAGTTACATAACCACCGCCAATGATTTCTTTTCCAATTAATTCTACTTTCGCTGCTTTAACCATTGCGTCTGCAGCTTCGATGGAACCTACCAATCCTTTGGTTTCCACCATTCCAAGTGCATCAAGTGACAATGCTGACATAGAAATGCTCCCAATTATTTGATTTATGGTTGAAAAAATAGTTTTTTGAATCATCAATGTCAAACATTTTTGACATAATTTTTTCTAATATCAAGACTTAGTTGAATGACTTGATAAA
>CAZLJI010000467.1:0-2691 GCA_964559565.1 uncultured Ignavibacteriaceae bacterium
TCATAAAATGAAAAACACATTCTTCTTTGTTTTATTTATCTCTACAATCGTTGCCTTATTTGCTTTCGCCTTCTCATTTTCACAGAGTCAGGAGCTGGACGGCAAGCAAATCTTTATTGACAGCAAATGTAATAATTGTCATACAGTAACTTCTATGGAAATTACATCGAAAAAAGATGATGCTACTGATTTATCAAATGCCAGCAAAGTTGGAGATGCAACGCTAATGAAGTCTTACCTTTTAAAAGAAGCAAAGATTAACGATCAGGACCATAAATTAAAATTTAAAGGCACTGAAGCAGAGCTTGATGCTTTGGTTAACTGGTTGCTTACTTTAAAGACAGAATCTGAAGGTTAAGTATTAATTCAAAATATATATTTCTTAAATGAATATAAAACAATTAAATAGAAGAACACTCATATTAATTATGAGTGTTTTTCTTTTTGTATCCGGGACTTCTTTTGGTCAGTCAAATGAAGATTGTCTGATGTGTCACGATGACGATTCGTTCACAATGACAAAGGACGGCAAAGAAGTTCCAATTCATGTCAGCGAATCCAGATATTTAGCCTCAAGCCATTCTAAATTGAAATGCGTTTCCTGTCACACAAACTTTGATGCTGAAGCAATACCTCACAGTGAAAACCTAGTTCCAAAATCGTGTGGTGACTGTCACCAGAAACAAATAGTAAAACATCTTTTCCACCCAAAATTACTCAGAGCTTCAGGTCGCGAAAAAGAAAAAGACGTTAATTGTATTAACTGCCACGACTATCATTATGCAAAAGTTCCGAATGAACCCGGCGGTAAATGGAGTGTTGAAAATCTTCCAACATCTTGCGGGCAATGTCATAAAGAAATCAAAGACAAATATCTAGTTTCCGAACACTTCAGTGCATTCAAAGATGGTATGCTCGGTGCGCCTAACTGTTTACATTGTCATAAAAATCCGATAGCAAGAGTTCATAAAAATGAAGATACTGTAAGTGTAAAAATCTCACAGGAAAAATTGTGTCTATCCTGCCATCTTGATTCACCCGAAGTTCGAGCAAGAACTGCACCTTCAGCAGGATTTATAACAATGTACGAGAAAAGTGTTCATGGTTCTGCATTAAATTCTGGCAATCCAAAGGCTGCGAATTGTGTTGATTGTCATGGCTCGCATGATGTTCATAAAAGTGATACCAAGGATTCACCAACATTTAAAAGTAATATCCCAAATACCTGTGGTAAGTGTCACGAGGGTATATCAAAAGAGTACCTTGAAAGTGCTCATGGAGTTGCACTGAGCAGAGGAGTCAATGAATCGCCAACTTGTACAGATTGCCATGGTGAACATAATATACTTAAACACGACGACCCTCAATCACCTGTAGCATTTCAGAATCTTTCCAGAGAGGTTTGCTCACCTTGTCACAGTTCAGTTAAATTATCAGAAAAATATGGCATAACCAGTGATAGATTTGAAACTTTTTCCGATAGTTATCATGGTCTTGCAATAGAAGGTGGTTCAGTGGCTGCAGCTAATTGTGCAAGCTGTCATGGTTCACATAATATAAAACCATCATCTGACCCTACTTCAACAGTAAGTAAAGAAAATATAGTAAAAACTTGCGGTGGCTGCCATCCCGGCGCAAATGAAAGATTTACTATTGGTAAGATTCATATTACAAGACAGGAAGAAAGTGAACCGATAATTTATTTTATTGCCACGATGTATATCGGTCTGATTTTTATGGTAATCGGAATAATGTTCATCCATAATATTTTTGACTTTTTCAGAAAATCTAAAATTAAAAAGATGAAGCAAAGAGGCTTGATCAGAGAAGAAAGACACAGCCACAGACTTTACCTCCGTATGACTGTTAACGAAAGAATTCAGCACGCAACTATGGCGATTAGTTTTATGATATTGGTCATCACTGGTTTTATGCTCAGCTATCCAAATTCATGGTGGGCTTCACATATTAGCGATTTGAGTAGTGACGCATTTACCTACAGAAGTCTTATACATCGGATTGCAGCAGTTGTTATGGTAGCCGTAAGTTTATATCATATTTATTATGTCTCTTTTACTGTAAAAGGAAGACAATTAATCAAGGATCTTTTACCGGGATATCAGGATATTAGAGATGCAATAGAGGTTGCGAAGTTTAATCTTGGATTTTCAAAAGCCAAACCAAAGTTGGACAGATTTAGCTATGTTGAAAAAGCCGAGTACTGGGCGCTGATATGGGGTACAATTGTTATGTCTGCAACCGGAATAATTATGTGGTTTAATAATTATTTCATGGGTATCATTACAAAATTGGGTTGGGATATTGCGAGAACAGTTCATTATTATGAAGCATGGCTTGCATTCCTGGCAATAGTTGTCTGGCATTTTTACTTCGTAATATTTAATCCTGATGTTTACCCGATGAGCCTCGCCTGGTGGAAAGGCACTATCACCGAGGAAGAGATGGTTGAAGAACATGCGCTCCAATTGGAAAAGATAAAGGCTCAGGAAAACAAGGACACAGAAGAACCAGAAAAGACTTAATAATTCAAAAGATGAAAAAAATATTTTTCGTTTTAATTCTTTTCACATCATTCATAGCATTTAATTTTGCCCAATCGAATGAGGATTGTTTACTATGTCATGACGATCCGGGTTTCAAATCGACCAAAAAAGGTAAAACTGTTTCTCT
>CAZLJI010000468.1:0-2688 GCA_964559565.1 uncultured Ignavibacteriaceae bacterium
AAATTGTAGTGCTTCGTCAACTGTCATTTCCAGCACATCGACAAGATTTTTCCCGTGGTAAGTGATTTCCCTTGTTTCTTTCTTGTAACGGGTCCCTTCACAATCATCGCAGGTTAAGTAAAGATCAGCAAGAAACTGCATTTCAACTTTAATAAAACCATCACCCTGACAGGTTTCGCATCTTCCGCCGGGAACATTGAACGAAAAGTATCCCGGTTTATACCCTCTCGCCTTTGCCAGATGTGTTGAAGCAAAAAGCTCCCTGATATGCTCAAATGCCTTTACATAACTTATTGGATTTGATCTTGGGGATTTACCAATTGGTGACTGATCAACAATTTCTATTCCGTCAATATATTTTGCTCCAAGAATGTCATCGAACTTTCCGACATGGGGGGGTGCCATCCCAAAATATTTAGCAACTCCAGCATAGAGAACATCGTGAATAAGCGTACTCTTTCCTGAACCGCTTACTCCGGTAATTACTATAAATCTATTTAATGGTATCTCAACATTAATATTTTTAAGATTGTTCTCTTTAGCGCCGATGATTTCAATACTTTTAGTTTTCCTGTTATTTCTTTTTTTCGGAAGAGGTATTTTCATCCTTCCCGAAAGATATTTTCCCGTAAGTGAGTTGTCATTACTCAAAATATCTTTAACTGAACCCTGGGCAACGATTTCACCCCCGCTTGTTCCAGCCCGGGGTCCCATATCAAAAATCAAATCAGCGTTACGCATCATTTCAGGGTCATGCTCTACGATGAGTACCGTGTTTCCGATATCACGAAGATTTTTTAGTAAACTTATCAGCTTAATATTATCCCGCGGATGCAGACCAATTGTTGGTTCGTCCAATACATAAAGCGTTCCGACAAGCGACGATCCAAGCGAAGTTGCAAGATTTATTCTCTGTGTCTCACCTCCGGAAAGTGTGCTGCTTAATCGATCCATTGTCAGGTATCCAATGCCAACATCATTCAGAAACTTTAATCTTTTTACAATTTCATTTAAAATCCTTTCGCCAACAAGTAAATCATATTCAGGAAGCTTTAACTCTTGAAAAAATTTTAATGAGTGTTCGATCGGAAGAGCAACAATATCATGAATTGATTTACCTGCTATCTTAACCTGAAGCGCTTCTCTTCTCAATCGTGAACCCTTACAAGCGTTACAAAGTGTATATCCTCTGAATCTACTGAGCATCACACGAACGTGCATCTTGTATGTTTTCTGCTCAAGCTTTTCGAAGAAGCCATCGATGCCGTGATAAGTGCCAAGACCTTTTTTAACCATTTCAATCTGGGCTTCAGATAATTGCTTGAAGGGAATGTTTATCGGAATTTTAAATGGCTTTGCATTCTGAACTAAATCACGAAGGAACGAGCTATACTTTGCACCACGAAAAGGTGCAATCGCTCCATCCATTATGCTGAGATTTGGATCTGGAATTACAAGATTCATATCTATGCCGACCGTCTTGCTGAATCCCTGACAGACTGGACAAGCACCAAACGGATTATTGAATGAAAAAAATCTCGGCTCAGGTTCTTCGTATCTTATTCCGCAGCATTCGTAATATTTGTTAAATTCTTTTTCTTCGCCCGAGTCTGCATTGATTAGGATAAGTCTGTTTTCACCTTCTTTGAATGTAACTTCAATTGAGTCAGATAATTTTTTTCTGATCTTTCCTTTTTCAGATTTAAATCTCTCTATTATCACCCGAATATCTTTAGCATTCTTGGCCGGAAACTTTTCTTCATTCAGATCAATCAATTTCTTATTTGAATAGATTCGGAAGAAACCTCGCTTACGCAGAAGATCAACCTCTTCTTTAATGGAATGTCCTTTGTGTTCATGAAGCGGAAAGCCGAGATAAAATTTTGTCCTGTCTTCCTGAGTTTCGAGCCAATCAGCGACTGTTGTCGTTGTTGCTCTTGTAACTTCTTTTCCGCATTGAAAGCAAATTGTCTTTCCAATTCTTGCATAAAGAAGTCGAAGATAATCGTAAACTTCTGTGGTTGTTCCAACCGTTGAACGTGAATTTCGTGCGACTGTTTTCTGTTCAATCGCAACTGCCGGAGAAATTCCCTGAATGAAATCAACATCCGGTTTGTTCATTCTTTCCAAAAACTGTCGGGCGTACGAAGAAAGACTTTCCACATATCTTCTCTGTCCTTCTGCATAAATTGTATCGAAGACGAGTGAAGATTTTCCGCTTCCGCTTACGCCTGTAAACACAACAAGCTTGTTCCTCGGAATTTCAAAGCTGAGGTTTTTCAGGTTGTGCTCACGTGCACCTTTTACGATTATCCGTTTATTATTTATTGATTTTTTGTTGCTAATCATTTTAGAAAAATGCCAGTAAGAAAAAGAAGGATTTCTGCCAGTGGCAGACAAGCTTAAATCCAGCCAACTAATTTAAGAATTTATTAGATACACGAGAGGGGAAAAATGTAAGTGCTTATCTAGTCGAGATGACATCTTTTTGTGTCATAAATAGCACGCTGAAAGATGTCATCTCTTAAAAACACTTAGTGATCAGCAACTAAAATTTATCCACCAGTAGTTGCTTCTCAATTAATTTTAATTAAATTTTAGAAAGTCAATAAGGAAAAGTTCTGATGAGAATAAAAATTGAATCTGAATTTCTTCCTGACCCACACTTAAACTACGATCCATTAGGAA
>CAZLJI010000469.1:0-2686 GCA_964559565.1 uncultured Ignavibacteriaceae bacterium
ATTCATAAACGAAATCATTTCATCTTTGTAGCAGCTTATTAAGGTTTTTTCTAAAGCAGTTTCCATCGATTACATTTTTATTGTATCTACAAAAATATTCACTAATAAAAACTAAGCTGAAAAAGTTTTTCGCATAATATTGCCGTATCGCTGGCTGATCGGAAAAGGTGTGGAGATGTTTTTAAGATAAACATTATAACTTCTAAAACCTGACTTCTCAATCTTATCTAAATACAACATATTAACAATCGTACCTCGATGTATTCTTAAAAAGTCTTTTGCGGGTAATGTTTCAACCCAGTTTTTTATAGATCTTCTTACCACGAATTTACAACCGTCAACCGTCGTCAGCTTAGAATATTCTTTTAATGCAGTAATACATTCGATTCTTGAAAATTCGATTAACTTTAATTTTGTACCAATTTTTACAAGTATGTGATCTACTTTCTTTGATCCATTTGATGATAGATTTTCTGCGGAAATAATCTTATCAGTCAAGTTTGTTTTTATAACATCGATTTTCCTGAGTCGTCTGTTTATCGATCTTAAAAGTGAATCTTCATTTATTGGTTTAACGATTAAGTCATCAGCACCCAATTCCATCGCTGCCCGGAAAAATGAATTACCGTTCGATGTAGTCATGACTATCAGAGGAATGCATTCAGTTGATGGATTACAGTTTAGTTTTTTAATAATGGAAAGCTCTTTCTCATGATCACCAAGATCGCAGATGACTATATCAGGCAGATATCTATCAGCAATCTTGATTCCATCAGATTCACCAGTGGTTATATATGTACTGAAACCTGAAGATTCTAAAACACTTGGGAATTCAAAATCCTGGTCATTTTTATCAATAACAATTAATACTTTTTTCAAAACCTGAGGTACTTATTCGCAAAATATTATAATTAACTATATCAAAATTAGCTCTATTGATTTGATGAAACAAAGGAATGATATTTAATAATAACCTTTCAAACTCACGCGTTCACAGCATTCCTGATGCACTCGTTGATTAATACATTCATCATCAATTTTTTGCTGCATAGAATTAGTC
The DNA here is from genome assembly GCA_964559565.1 of uncultured Ignavibacteriaceae bacterium. Taxonomy (GTDB): domain Bacteria; phylum Bacteroidota; class Ignavibacteria; order Ignavibacteriales; family Ignavibacteriaceae; genus IGN2. Next base: position 1,061 of record CAZLJI010000469.1, read on the forward strand.
AGCGAATTTAAATTTTTATTGAATTACAGGGGAAACTTTGATCAATTCTCAATTCAAACTCTAATTATTCACCAATTAACGGCAGGTCTTATGATTTATCAATTAAAAAAAACTTTTGTCTTCATACTAATCTGTTTATCAGGAATTTCATTTGCACAGGATCTAAGCTTAGGTGTGAATGCTGATCTTGTAAGTAGATACATCTGGCGAGGTATTAATGTAAATGATGCTTTTAATATTCAGCCGGCATTAACATTATCAGTATCTGGTTTTAGTTTCGGACTATGGGGTTCATATTCTCTCACAAATAATTTAGATTATAATAATTATGGTCAGGAACTGGATACCTGGCTTGGTTACAATTATTCTTTTGAGAATGGTATGAGTGTCGGTGTGATTGTAACTGATTACTATTTTCCAAATGCGGGTGTTCCCTGGGGAAATTGGGATAACTACGATAGTCCTGATGGACCGGGTGCGCATACAATCGAAACCGGACTTCTTCTTAAAGGACCGAATGTTTTTCCATTAACTCTATCCGGTTACGTTGTAGTTTATAATGACGAAGGGAATAACACATATTTTCAAGCAGATTATCCGGTGACTGTTGCTGATGTTGCACTTAATTTTTTTGTTGGTGCTGCAGGCGGAAGCGAAGTAAATCCAATCTATGGTACGGAAACTTTTAATGTAATCAACATTGGACTCAAAGCATCAAAATCAATTAAGATAACTGAAGATTATTCACTACCGGTTTATGCTTCCTTTATACTGAACCCAAGAGCTGAGATTTCTTATTTGGTTTTTGGACTGACTTTTTAACGTAAAAAATTATTTATCATTTTTTAATAGGAGATATTTATGTTCGATACAGGTAGTACAGGCTTTATGCTGATTGCATGCAGTCTGGTAATGTTGATGACCCCAGGTCTTGCATTCTTTTACGGCGGACTTGTTGGAAGAAGAAATGTTCTTGGAATAATGATTCAAAGTTTTGTTTCTCTGGGATGGACAACCGTTCTCTGGTTTGCATTCGGTTATTCACTATGCTTCAGCGGCGGTGAAGGAGGAGTAATCGGAAACCTAGATATGATATTTTTCAACGGAACTGATTTAAATTCAGTTTTCACTGGCAATAATCAAATCCCACTTTATGTTTTTGCAGCTTATCAGATGATGTTTGCTATAATTACTCCGGCTTTGATCACGGGAGCATTTGCAAACCGTGTTAAATTTCCTGCATATTTAATTTTCTTAACCGCCTGGTTGGTTTTCGTTTACTTCCCTCTTGTTCATATGGTTTGGGGCGGTGGATTATTAGCACAATGGGGTGTTCTTGATTTTGCAGGTGGATTGGTTGTTCATGCAAGCGCAGGTATGGCTGCACTCGCTTCAGTTTTTTATGTTGGTAGAAGAAGCATAACTGAAAGAGGACCACACAGCATTCCTCTTGTTGCTTTAGGAACAGGATTGTTGTGGTTCGGATGGTATGGATTTAATGCTGGCAGCGAACTTCAGGTTGATACAATTACTGCAACTGCATTTTTAAATACTGATGTCGCGGCTTCATTTGCTGCTATTACGTGGTTGTTACTTGCATGGTCGTTGGAAAAGAAACCAAAGTTT
>CAZLJI010000470.1:0-2684 GCA_964559565.1 uncultured Ignavibacteriaceae bacterium
ATTTTTGAGTTGGCAATAAAGTCTCTCTTCCATTCATAGATTGTACAGGTATCGTTATCATTAAAAATAGTTATCCATTTATCTCCATCTTTTCTTTGTACTTCAAGAAATGTTTCTTGTGTTCTTAAATTGTTTTTGGGATGAGCACCCCAAAAAATTACTTTGACAGTTGATCCTGCTTTGTAAAACGAATTAACATCTGTTTGAGTACCACCAAATGGAATCCAAGGCCAAGGTTTAGTATCCGTAACAATTCCAGTTTGTAAATTGGTTTGTTCCGATGATAAATCTCTGGGCGCTGGTCCGGCAGAAATATTTTTCCCATCTTTCATTGCAGTTGTAAGTTTTCCAAATTCCTGCTGCAAAGCCATTAATGTATATGGACCAAAATGAGTAGAAGCTCCTTCATAATGCTGAATATCGTATTCTTCTTTTGTTGTAACATATCCGGCGTAAGCATTTGCGTAAGTAGCTAATGCAACAGAGTTAATTCCTGAATTTTTAAAAATGTTTAGGATTGTTTCTCTTAATCGTCTTCCTGCCATCGTAGTTAATTCAAAAGGAGTTCCAAGTAAAACCATGTTACCAATCCGGAGAATCTGTAGTGGCAAAATCTCAGGTGAAAGAGGAAAGGGTTCAGCTAATCCTTGAGCTAGAATTATTGGTTTTGGATGATGTCCTTTCTTCATTTCATCTTCGAGTATTCCGGGAACCTTGAAACCAGTGAGCAATCCTGAAAGAAGATTAATTGCTTCGAGAATAATATTTCTCTGGCTTGGAGGTAAATCACCGGAAATTGTTGATTTGATTCCTTCAACAATTCCAAACTCTGATTTGCTGTCTTCTGTGCTTCCTGCAAACATCGAAGCACCTAATGCGGCTGGATATGTTCTGTTGTTCGTTCCTTCAATTTGAACTTTGGAAAAATCAATGTGTGTGTGTCTGTAATCAATGCTCCCATTTAGTTGCGTGCTTGCTGAAGAATAAAGTTCTTTCGCTTTACTAAACTGCTTCTCGCCATATTCTTTCATCCTAGCAAAATCGTGAACCAGATCAGGAATACCATATTTCACATTTCCCGAAATATCACCACAGTTAGAATTTGCAAATGCGGCAATGAAGGTTTCGTTTTCGTGAATGTTAGTTCCCTTTTCTTTTTCAAAAAGATAGGAAGCATAACCTTTGTTGTCACCTGTAATCAGCTTGTTTTTATTTCCCCGGTTCGTTGGATGAATAGCAAACCAGTTTATGCAGCCAATTTCCTTTCCATCATTCTTAACAAATTTTATCAATAGCATTTCTTTATCAGTGTTGCCACTGTATTTTGCTTTCTCGCCGGCTGAATTCTGTTCGTAAGCAATTGGAGAACGATTATTTCCGCAATCTTCAACATTTCCACTGTTTATAAAAATTTTTCCGGGAGCTAAATTCTCGTGAGCTTTTTTTATTGCCTGAACCATTCCATTAGCAATGCACTCGAAATTTTGTTTATCAAATCCAAGTATTGATAAATTGTAAAGTGCGTAATGTGAGTATCCACCTGGACCACTGTGAGTGTGAGTACCGCTAAGCAGAACATTGTCAATTGTGTAAAGATCATTTCCATACAGACTTTTTAATCTTTTAACCACTTCCATTTTAATTGCAAGTGTGCAAGACCATATATCTGCAGATACTATTACAACTCTTTTGTTTGAAGTTTGATCACAAACGATAAACGCTCGTGCAAAAAGCCTTGAATGAATTCCTTCTGTCTTCTGATCAATGCTTGCCATTCCCATCATTCCAAGTTCTGCTGCGGGACCAGTTACATCATAAATTCCAGTACCAATCAAATAATCATTTGGCATCCAAATTCTCCCAAAATAATTTTATTGAAGTGTAATAATAATTTTCTGTTACAATCCGTTATTCAAACAACATGATTGTGAGTTCTCTGAAATTCAGTCCAGGGTTCAACTTCATGCTCAATGTTAAAAATCCATGGTTTGTATGGAGGAATTTCTTCGTTCTCTTTATTAAGTTTTCTTTGAAGAGCACTCTGGTGAATAACCGGTTTGCCATGTGTTTCAGAGTTCCAGGTTCGTGTGGCTTTTCTGAAGAGTGATCCCGGAAAACCTTTTCGTGAATCGTGCATGTGTCCATCAGCGTCTGGATGAGTTTTTACTTTGTGCTTTGGATACAACCTGAGTCCGAATTTTTTTGCTTCTTCAATCATCCACAACAAAGGAATATCAGATAAATCCTGTTCTTTGTAACCGCCACCGACATCAGTGTGCATTCCGCTGAACCAGATCTGCTTCATTGTCTGATGGGATTTAATTTCTTTATCCCAGATCTTTGGATGAAATGTTAATCTTTCATCATCGATAGCTAAAGCCTGGCGTGCGTGTTCAACACTTTCGCTCAACGTAAGATTGTGAAATTTGTGCCTGAAGAATGGGAACCAGTCAACCAGTGTGCTGAAACTTTTGATGGGCATACCTAAAGCATCAACTGTATCCCAAACACCAAGAAATTTTACTTTTGTCCATTGGTTATGATGGCGGGATACAAAATCATCTGCGACCAATTTTCGCAATTTACTGTTTGATATTTTATAAATCTTATATGCTTGTTTTATCAACTCAGGTCTTGATTTTGGTAAGATCCCGAAAAGATGAATGAAGGCAGACAAGCTTCTT
>CAZLJI010000471.1:0-2679 GCA_964559565.1 uncultured Ignavibacteriaceae bacterium
ATGTTTTTCATGGTGCGCTCCTTAATAGCTGTGGAAAAAATTTTTCAAAGTCACACCACAAATAAAATATTATCAGAGGGGGGTAGTTATCACCATTGTGTCAAAGATTTGTAAAATCTAATTGACGTTTGAAGTAATGTTGCAAAGTATTGAACTGATGTTGCATGCTTCGATTTCAATCCATTTTCGTAATTTTCAACTCACAACCTGTTTAATCAAAATTCGATTCTTTTGAGGATTTAAAAGATCGAAGATTTAAAGTGCAATGAATTTCTTACCTGCATTTTACCCTCCTTTTCTCTAATTTTAGCTTAATTCAAATCTTCATTTCTTAAGGTGTTATATGAAAATGTCCGGCGGACCTGCTTCTGTAAATATTAAAGCAATACTCCTAATAATTGCCGTGCTAATCGCTATCGGCACGCTTTACTACACACAGACTCTCGTTCAAAAACTTCAGGAAAAAGAAAGACAGATTGTTGAGCTTTATGCTAAAGGAATTGAATATCTGGCAAACACAACTAATCCTGACGTGGACATAACTTTTCTCTTCGACAATATTATCAAACCAATTGACTTTCCTTTAATACAATCAGATGCGGAAAATAATATTTACAATAAAACCGATATCAGAAATGTTGAAATAGATTCTAATATGACCAACGATGAATTCAAAATTTTTGTGACTGGTTTGATTTCCGAAATGGATGCAACACATCCCCCTATTGAAGTTAAATATGAAGGAATAACCATTAATAAAATTCACTACGGTGATTCTGAACAGATCAAACAATTACGATACTATCCTTACATTCAATTGCTAATAGCATCGCTGTTTATTGTAATTGGCTACATTGGATTCAGCAGTATTAAGCGAAGTGAGCAGAGCAATATCTGGGTCGGAATGGCAAAAGAAACCGCTCATCAGTTTGGAACTCCGATTTCAAGTCTTATGGGCTGGCTCGAAATGTTAAAAATTAATTACAAGGAACCTGATAAAGTTTTAGATATAACCGAAGAGATTAGCAACGATGTTGAAAAATTGAATAAGATAACTTACAGGTTTTCGAAAATTGGTGCTAAACCTGAATTGATAAAAAAGAATGTTATTGAAGAAATGAAACAAGTTATTGCCTACTTTGAAAGACGACTGCCTCAAACCGGTAAATCAGTTGAGCTAAAAATTTCGGGGGACGAAAATGCCTGTGCAGAAATAAATTCAGAGTTGTTCGAATGGGTAATAGAAAACCTGATTAAAAATGCACTCGATGCTATCGAGGGAACATCTGGAAAGATTGAGATATCTGTTAAAGAATTTAAGAAGCGGGTTGAAGTTGAAGTTACTGACAGCGGGAAAGGTATTGAGATCAAACGAAGGAAAGATGTTTTCAGACCGGGTTACAGTACTAAGAAAAGAGGTTGGGGATTAGGACTAAGTCTTTCAAAAAGAATTATAGAAGGATACCATGGCGGAAAAATATTTGTAAAAAGTTCAATGCCAGGAGAAGGAACAACATTCAAGATAGTACTTAAAAGCTGTTAGCTCATCTCAAGCATTCTATTGATTGGGATCAACGCCTTTTGTGCAATAACCGGATCCAGAATAATTTCAGGAAATTTGTTTTCCATACAGAAGTACAGTTTTTCCATAGTATTAAGCTTCATATAAGGACACTCGTTGCAGGCACAACTTTCTACTTCTGGGGGTGCTGGAATAAAATTCTTTCCCGGTTCTGCTTTTTTCATCTGGTGAATGATTCCTGCCTCGGTCGCCACAATGTATGAATGAGAATTATCCTCTGAAACAAACTTCAATAATTTACTTGTAGAGCCGATGAAATTTGCCCACATTAAAATTGAATCCGTACACTCAGGATGCGCAATTAACTTCGCTCCAGGGTTATCAGTTAACAACTTAATTATTTTTTCTTCACTGAAATGTTCGTGCACAATGCAGGAACCTTCCCACAAACGCATATCTCTACCGTTTTTTTTAATGAGATACTTGCCAAGATTTTTATCCGGCGAGAAAAGTATCGGCTTATCTTTTGGGATCTGGCTGATAATTTTTTCCGCACTGCTTGATGTGCAGATTATATCACTCAAAGCTTTTACTTCTGCTGTACAATTTATATAAGTAATTGCCAGATGATCAGGGTGCAGTTTACGGAATTCCTCAAAAGCATCTGCCGGACAACCCTCAGCAAGTGAGCATCCGGCTTCAAGATCTGGCAACAATACCAATTTATTCGGATTTAAAATCTTTGCAGTTTCTGCCATAAAATGAACTCCTGCAAAAACTATTACTTCTGCAGTTGTTTCTTTTGCCTTTCTAGCAAGTTCAAGACTATCGCCAACAAAATCAGCGATATCCTGAATTTCAGATTCCTGGTAATAATGAGCCAGAATCACGGCATTTAGCTGTTGCTTTTTCTGCAGAATCATTTCTGACAAGTCTGTCGTCACTACTATATCATTCATAGTATTTCACACAATTCAAGAGTTATTGGTAATGGTAAAAACGATTTTACAGGTAATTATTACCCGGCTTCTATTTCTATGGATAAATAGTTCAATACTTCAATAAAAGCAATACAAAAACGAGTGGCACCGTTGTTGAGAAATGTAGAAAGAAATAGTTTAAGCATAGCATCCCTCCAAATATGACACACAAAGCTG
>CAZLJI010000472.1:0-2673 GCA_964559565.1 uncultured Ignavibacteriaceae bacterium
GCCAATTGAATGATCAGCCCATTCTAATCCTTTTTCTAATTCGATTCCATTCGTGTAACAGTAATTCGCTGCCTGATTCCAGCCTTGCCAGAAAAATCCCGGAATTCCTGTTAGCTGGATCGCCATTTCATCAAGCATCTGCTTGTGCAAATCAATTTCAATTTTGAAAGGAACTTTTAATTTTTCCCATCTCAAATAAGCAGTGGTAGAACTCGGTGAAACATCATCGAATGTGTACATCAACCATTCCTGAAATTCTGAAGGTTGAGGTTTTACTTTAAATCTCAAAAAATCATTTTCTTCTTTGTAGAAAAAACTTCCCCAAGCTCTATAGTCCTTATTAAGAATGATAGTCCAATCATCCGCTGTTGGGACCATATGTAAACCATAAGTTCCGGCAGGAACTTTTTTACCATCGACAAGCACATCTTTAGAAAATGAAATTGTTGTATTCTCATTTGCACCCGCTCTCCATACCTGATCGAATGGAACAAGGATACCCCAGACTCCCCTTCCCTTTACACCGGGACGATGATAATCAATTTTGATTTCACACATACCAACCTGCTGCATTACAAGAGCGTGCTGACTTGCATCAGGCAATGTTAGGTTTTGCTGCGCTGAAAGTGTGAGAGTAAAAAGGAAGAAAAGAAAAAAGCTCCCCGTTAAGGATTGTATTAGATGTTTCATTAGAACCTCCTGATAATTATTGTTTATGATTTATTGAAAATAAAGTAGGAAAATAACTATAAATGTAAATTTATGATTAACGGCAGGAAGAGTTGGTGTTTGGCAAATTAAAAACCCCTGCCATCAAACAATGACAGGGGTTGATTTGAGACAAACTTAACTCTTCTATTTCATCAATATCATTTTCTTTGTGGCTACAAAATTACCCGCTTGTAGTTTGTAAAAATAAATTCCACTTGATAATCCCGATGCATCGAAATCAACCTCGTAACTGCCTGCTGGCTTGTACTCATCCACCAAAGTTGCTACTTCGTTTCCGAGCAAATCATAGATTTTAAGAGCTTGTCTACTGCCTACTGGTGACTGCCAACTGATTATTGTACTTGGATTGAACGGGTTGGGATAGTTTTGTTCGAGTAAAAAGAATGTTGGTGTAGTTACCTCAATCTCTACCACATTTGAATATTCAAATGTTCCGTCAAAGTCTATCTGTTTTAGTCTGTAGTAATTAATTCCCACATCAGGAGTTTTATCTGTATAACCGTAACTTTGTTGTTGGGTTGTTGTACCTTGTCCGTCAACATAACCAATCGTTCTGAAATCATCGGATTCAGTTGCTCTTTCAATTTCAAACATTTGGTTGCTTACTTCAGTTGCTGTTGTCCAGCTGAGAACAACTTCTGAATTAACAAGTGATGCAGTAAATGAAGTCAGTTCAACAGGAACTATATCAATTAGAGGTCTTCTCCAAACTGAATAGCCCAATACCATTCCGGCATATATATATTCTTCGGAAATAGATAATGACAGAACAAAATATCCGCCAGGTAATCCCTGACTTATATTAGTCCAGGTTTGACCGTCGCTGGTAGAACGGTAAACACCATTAGAGCCTGCAAATACAAATGTACTATTGCATAATAAAGTTGGTACATCAAATAAAGCCCATGTATGTGACCAAGTTTCCCCATAATTTGTTGAATAATATAAACCTTCTTCCCATGTTCCAGCCACTACATTTGGGCCATTGGCAGCAATTGATTTTATTCCAATACTATCAAGTGAGGTTTGTACCCAGGTTTGACCATAATCTGTAGAACGATATACGCCATTCCCCCAGTAGGTCCCAGCAAAGATGTTTGAACCGGTTATAGCAAGAGAGTGTACCACTTCGTTATTTAATCCCAATTGTGTCCAGGTTTGAGCTTCATCTGAAGAAATAAATAATCCCATCTGAGTTCCTACGAAAATATTCGAACCATCCACAATTATAGAAAATACAGTGGTAAAGTCCAGTGCTGTTTGTGTCCAGGTTTGCCCGTTATCATAGGAAATATGTATTCCTCCTGCATCTCCAGCAAGTATATAAGAACCATTTATGGCAACTGCCATAATTGTTCCAGTACTTAGAGGTGTTTGTGTCCACGTTTGACCATCATCTGTAGAACGGTATAAACCATCTAAATAGGTCCCGGCAAAAACATTAGAACCGCTCGTGGCTAATGAATAGATTGTCAAACCGGAAGGTCCAACTTGTATCCATTGTGAGTACTGGATTTGTGTTAAAAGTAAAAAGAACAACGAAATTTTGAGCAAGGTTTTCATTTTAGCTTCCTTATTATTTGTTGAGTATCTTATTGTTAAAGATTCACTACAAATAAACAAAATTCTGTGGGACACTGCATATCAGCTATGAAACAAAAACTTTAGATCACGGAACATTTTATAAAACTAGTCTATTTTTAATGATTTTTTTGAAAGTTGCAGAAAGTAAAAAACCTAACCCACAAGATTACTGGGTGAGAATCCGAATTCTTCTTTAAAGCAAGCAGAAAAGTAAGCGGGACTTGAGAATCCGACTGAGTATGCAATTTCTGATATGTTACCTTTTTTTTCTTCTATCATATTTTTGGCTTTTAACAATCTTATTGATCTTAAATACAAGCTTGCTGTTTTTCCTGTTAATGCTTTAATCTTTCTATT
>CAZLJI010000473.1:0-923 GCA_964559565.1 uncultured Ignavibacteriaceae bacterium
AACTGTCAATTAACTCGGGTTGATGTCTGAAAATTAAAATGGCAATATGTTTCGTCTTTCTTCGGGCAGTTGTTAATTTTTTAATTACAACTTTTCTTCTTGTTCCAACCGGTTGATTTCGGCTCTGAAAGCGGCATATTTTTTATCTTGTCGTTGGACAATGGCGTTGAACTCTTCATCGTTCCATAGGTTTTTAAAAAGTGGGTCAACCTGAATAAACCAAATAAATGATCCTCTAAATCCGTCTCTTTCCATTCGATGAAGAATTTCATATGAATCTTCCTTTTTTCCTAGAAAAGAAAAAATAGCTGCCAGGTCATAAAATGCTCCACCATTGGCATATGGTCTTTTTAACCTGATACTTTCATTACAATACGCTATCTGCTTATCAAACAAGAACTGCGCAGTATCTCTTTTTTCAAGATTCCAATACATATATGCAATTCTATGTAATTCTTGAATACCAAATTCTCCCATTTTGGTTTCATCCTGCCAGTTGATTTGTCGGTATTTTTCTGCTTCAATAAAATTATCGGTTTGTGTATATAAATCAGTTAGTATATTAATACAAACTTCACCACTGTCTATTGCGCATACATCGTTAGCACATAGCTGTAATTTTTCATAATTACCCGTAAATGTGTATAAAAAACCAAGCAGCTTATATCCACGCATAAGATTATAGCCTTTAACTTCTTCACAAATTGATTCGACTTTATTATCGTCGCCTATGTTGAAATACAATAACCAAATATCAATTAACAGATTGACGTAGTCCTCTGACCCAATTTGAAGTTGTCTGGATTTTTGGAAATTTACATAAGCATCGATATATCGTTCCAATGTATTATAGTTATTCCCCAACATTTGAAAGGCATCACCATAGTTTGGATTCAGTTCTATAGCCTTATTTAGCTGAATAA
>CAZLJI010000473.1:933-2671 GCA_964559565.1 uncultured Ignavibacteriaceae bacterium
TTTTGCTTTTAATGCTTTTTTCAAATTCACCCTTTTCTGTATAGTATTTGCTGAGTAACCAATAACCATTTTCTAAATTTGGATTTAGTGCTAATGCTTTGTTAGCGAAATAATAAAGGGTATCGGCGAATGATTCTTTAAAATAGGTTGACCAATAAGATTTACTATTATATAATATCCCCAACCAAACGTATGCGAGAGCAAATTGAGGATCAAGGTCAATTGCCTGCTGATAAAAATGAATTGCTGTATTTAAATTCGTTTCGCCGCCTTTATAATAGTAATCTTTAGCTTTTAAGTATAATTTGTAAGCTTCTAGATTTCTGGTAGGGATTAATTCAATTCTTGCTTTAGCTTCTTTGGTGATATTAGCATACAATTCTTCAGCTATTCTTTCGGCAATCTCTTTTTGCACGTCAAATATATATTCAGTTGACCATTCTCTAGTATATGATTCTGCCCATATATGTACATCTGTTTCAGTCTTGATCAATTGAACGATTAGATTCGCTTTGTCTCCAATTTTTTGAAAACTGCCCTCAAGAATATAATTTACTTTTAGTGCTTTTGCTATTTCCGATATATCTCTATTAGGATCACGGTATTGCTCTGTGGAAGTACGTGACCTGACAGTGAGGTCCTGTATTTTTTGCAAATGATTTAGAATTGCATCCATCATACCATCAGCCAGATACAAATCATCGGGATTAGTATTCAGGTTTTTAAAGGGTAGTACTGCAATAGATTTTTCGAGTTCGACTGCTGGTTTGGATGGTATAAATTGCCAAATGAAAAGAATGGCGAATACTATCACTAGCAATCCAGCAAGCAGGTAGTATGCTTTGTTTCTGCTTCTTTTCTCTTTGCTAATGGTTACGGGTTGTTGATTGGGTTCATTTTCACACAACACCTGATACACTTTGATTGGTTCATCCACATTCTTGAAGGTCTTCTCCTTTATATATTTAGTGCGGATATCAGACCTGTTCTTAATATCTCTATACACCGAACCAGAAATATAAATGCAGCCTTCCTTTGTATCCGATTCCAATCGGGATGCGACATTCACCGCATCACCCAACACGTCTGCTCCTTCAAAAACCATCTCTCCCTCATGGATTCCGATCTTCAAAGGGATATCCTGGACTTTACACGCTTTTTGGATTTCAATGGCGCAGCGAACGGCATCAGAGGCGAGGTTAAAGCTGATCAGCATACCATCACCCATTTCTTTTATGAGTGTGCCATTGAATTGCACAATGAGTTTTGAATGGATTTTACGGTTCTTTGATAGGACATCAAAGGCATGATCTTCATCTGATCCCATCAGGGTGGTGTAACCAACAATGTCGGTGAACATGATGGCAACGTGCCTGCGTGCCGGTGTGGCATGTCTTCGGTCTTTGGGCATTAGTAAAAATGGCTGATTTTAAATCCAACTGCCTATAAACCCGATCTTTAACTAAAGATAAAGATTTTAGCCGAATAATTCTATATAACCAAGAAATTCATGTACTGTACTATGCTTAACCTGAGCAATACTATGTCGGTTCCAGGCGGTTCCTACCACAGGCGCACTGCGTGAAGTAAGGAGTTAAACGGCACAGGAAACTCCACTTCCCGCTGGTTGGGTTTTTTCCTCCTCGGAGTTTCCTACGAATAACTCCAAATCTGGTCTTAGCGTTTCGCTGAACCCGCGCAGATTGGGTTTGAAATCCAAACCATCACAATCTACAAA
>CAZLJI010000474.1:0-2645 GCA_964559565.1 uncultured Ignavibacteriaceae bacterium
AAAGCCACAATTAATAAATTTTTCATCGAATTCCTTTTAAATAAAAATTTATAATACAATAGATGTGATTTATTCAGTTCAAACAGAGAAATTGTTAAGAAGCTCATCCTTTGAGAAGAAATGAGCAATCTCTTTTTCAGCATTCTCATCTGAGTCTGAACCGTGAACTGCATTAAGCTGGATATCAACTGCAAACAATTTTCTCACTGTTCCCTCGGCAGCCTTTTTTGGATCGGTTGCACCAATAAGTTTTCTGTATTCTTCTACTGCATTCTCTCTTTCAAGTGCGATGGGTATGCAAGGTCCCGAAGTCATATAAGCAACAAGATCCTTAAAGAAGGTTCTTTCTCTATGTATTGCATAGAATCCTTCTGCTGATGATCTGGTGAGATGAGTCATTTTCATCGCATTTATTTTAAATCCGGCTTTGATGATCATTGCAATTATTTCACCAGTGAATCCTTTCTGAACTGCATCTGGTTTAATTATAGCTAAAGTTTTAGTGCTCAAAATATTTTCCTTAAAATTATTTTTATATCAGATTTAAAAAGTCTTCTAATTTGATTCTTGCTTGTTTCAGAATATGCGAGAGAGTTGATCTTTTTACGGGGGTGTGTGCCGGAACTGTAATTTTTAATACCTCTCCCGGGATATTTTTTTGTAAACGAATATGACTTCCTCTTTGCCTTACCACAACCCAACCATTTCTCTGTAACGCTTTTATTATTTTAATATAAGGCAGGGAGGGAACCTTGCTCATAAATTAATTTCTTTAATTATAACATCGTTTAATGCGATCGTGTCATCTTCAATTGGTTCAAGATAAAGCTCTATGGCTTCAATAATATTATCGACTGCTTCTTCAATTGTATCGCCTTCACTAATGCATCCTGGTAATGAGGGAACATAAACTGTATAACCACCTTCCTCACTTTTTTCGAGAGCTACTTTTACTTTCATATCATATCTCTTAATTAATTTGTGATATAGTAAAAATTATTTTTTCTTTTTCTTGACTGAAGATTTCTTATCCGTTTTCTTTTTCTTCACGCTTGATTTTTTAACAGCTGTTTTCTTTCTCTTTATTTGGAGAGCTTTGAGCATAGTAGTTCCGATCTCTGCTGGATTTTCCACAACGTGAATACCAGCTTTTTTCATCGCAGCCATTTTTTCTGCAGCAGTTCCTTTTCCTCCTGATATAATTGCTCCAGCGTGTCCCATTCTTCTTCCGGGAGGTGCTGTTCTTCCTGCAATAAATCCCACAACCGGTTTCTTAACATTTTTCTTAATGAACTCAGCTGCCTCTTCTTCTGCACTTCCGCCGATTTCACCAATCATAACTATTCCAGTGGTATCAGGATCTTCATTAAACAATTTAATAATCTCTATGAATTTAGATCCTATTATCGGGTCACCGCCAATTCCTACTGCAGTTGATTGACCTAATCCAACATCAACAATTTGCTTAACTGCTTCATAGGTTAAGGTTCCACTCCTTGAGACGATTCCAATGGTTCCTTTTTTATGAATAAAGCCTGGCATAATTCCAACTTTCGCTTGCCCCGGTGAAATTACTCCCGGACAGTTAGGACCAACTAATACCACGCCCTTCTCTTTTATTGTAGAATAAACTTTAATCATATCTGCTGTAGGTATTCCCTCTGTTATGCAGATAATGACTTTAATTCCCGAGTTAGCAGATTCCAAAACGGCGTCAGCTGCAAAAGCTGGTGGAACGAAAATTACTGAGGTGTTTGCTTTCGTCGCTTTGACTGCATCAGCAACGGTGTTAAACACTGGAACCTCCAAATGTTTAGTTCCTCCTTTACCTGGTGTAACTCCAGCTACTACTTTAGTGCCGTATTCGATCATCTGTTGTGTATGGAAAGAACCCTCACTGCCTGTTATTCCTTGAACAACAAGCCGAGTTTGTTTATTAACCAAAATGCTCATAAAATTTTAATCCTGATTTGAAAATGCGATTGAAAAATTGATGAACAAATTTAAGAAAATGAATAGACCTGTCCTAAAAGAAGAGTGTTTATTGGAATGGATTTAATAATTAGTGAACCTGCCTGACGACAGACAGGTTTGTGGCGATCAATTTTGCCACGAATGCACTAATAATCATAGCTTACTATTTTTTCTCATCAATCTTTTTTGAATCAGTATCTGCTGACTTAATTTCTGTTTCAACATCTTTAAGTCCCTTTTTGAACTCGCTCATACCTTTACCAATACCACGAGCAAGTTCAGGAATCTTTTTAGCACCAAATAGTAATAATACTACCAACACAATAAGAATTATCTCGCCTGCACCTAAATTTCCAAACATAATTTACCTCTCAATTAAAAATGTTATTAACTAACGATTTCAAGATAAGACTTCCATCCGTTTTTCCCAAGACTGAATCGCTACTCCTCTCGGGATGCGGCATCATTCCTAATACATTTCCAGTTTTATTGATGATTCCGGCTATATTTGTTATTGAGCCGTTGGGATTTGCTGATTTCGTAATCGAACCATCTCTTTCAGAATATCTGAATACAATTTGATTATTATCTTCAAGTTCTTTCAATGTCTTCTCATCTGCGAAGTAATTACCTTCACCCTGAGCGATAGGAACCTTTAATACATTTTTTCC
>CAZLJI010000475.1:0-2638 GCA_964559565.1 uncultured Ignavibacteriaceae bacterium
TTCAGTCGCCATTGATGGATCCGATATCGCTGCTCGAGGATGATGAATACTACGGTTATACATCATTATACCGGTTACAGAATATTCTTTTAACAAAGCCCGGTTCAACGGATTGGTAAATCCCGAAATATCGTTTATATAAGATGCGCCATGCTCGAGAGCATATTTAATAATTTCAGGCCGGTATGAATCAATTGAAAGGGGAGTATTAATTTTATCTAAGCACTTAAAGGCAAGATCCAGGCGACGCTTTTGTTCATCCATCGGGACATCTTTGCCGAAAGGATTGCTTGATTCTACACCAATGTCTATAATATCCGTCGAATTGTCCAATAAATAAGAAATTCTATCTTCAATATCCTTTTCACGAAAATAACAGCCTCCATCCGAAAAGGAATCCTCTGTTATATTCAGTATACCAAGAATTTTCATTTTAGGAAATCATAAAGGACGAACAAAGATAAACCCTTTGTGTATGATGAAAGATCAGTAAGAAAAGCACTGAAGAAAAATTATTTTGAAGCAGAGAAGGTTATTTTTTATCCTTTTCTTTTTTCTTTTTTTCTTTCTTATCTTTTTCTTTATCTTTTTTCTTATCTTTTGATTTTACAGAAGATGCGGCCAGAGCAGCTTTTAACTTTTCTCTGCGTTTTTTTGGAAGTCCAGCAAGCTTTCTCGCTTTTCTATCTTCCTGAATAAGGATTTTTTCCTTCTTTTCAACTAATTCAATAATAGCCATTTTTGAATTATCGCCGAATCTATTAATCAAATTTAGTACACGCGTATACCCACCATTGCGGTTTTCATATCTTTTAGCAATATCATCACAAAGTTTGGTAATTAAACTTCGATCCCTTAGAACTTTTAAAAGCTCCCTTTTATTGTGTAAAATCTGCTCGGGGGTAACTCCCTCTGAAATAGTCCTTTTGGCGCGAGTGATCATTTTTTCAACCATAGGTTGAAGCACTTTGACTTTCGCCTTTGTCGATGTGATACTTTCACTATCAAAAAAACTTGTAGCCATATTTCTAAGCATAGCTTTTCTATGTGCATGATCACGGCTTAAATGTTTAACAGCATTTCTTTTGTTCATCTTTAAAACCTATTAATTAATATTACAAATCCCTCATTCCAAAGCTTAGTCCAAGACTTTCAACCTTGCCGCGTATTTCACTAAGGCACAGTTCAGAGAAATGCTTGGACTTTTTTAATTCCTCAGGGGTTTTACGAACCAGCTCGGCCATATACTCAATCTCAAGACTCTTCAATACATTCAATGAACGTACCGACATATCCAATTCTTCAACATTCTTAGCTAACAATGCGCGCAGTTTCTCATCTGCTTCATTAATCTGCTCTTCATCATCGGGTTCTTCTTCAAAATTTACAAATACGGTGAGATGATTTTTCAGAATTTTTGCAGCATAAGCCAAGGCATCATCAGGAGAAATAGAACTATTTGTTGTGACTTCAATAACTAATTTTTCAAAATCACCACGCTGACCGACTCTTGTATCCTCAACATGAAAATTAACAGCAAGTATTGGAGAAAATAACGCATCAATAGCAATAGTTCCGATTTCCTCAATATTTTTTTTCAAAATTTCGGCGGGGATATAACCACGGCCTCTCTCAATTTGAATTTCAATTTCGAAATCAGTATCTTCATTCAGACGGGCAATTGACAATTCCGGATTCAGAATTTCAACGGATGAATCAGTTGCAAAATCACCGGCCTTTAATTCCCCGACGCCTTTTTTATGAATTTTAATTATTTTCGGTTCTTCTTTATCGGATGGTTCATATTTAAGATGTATTTGCTTAAGATTAAGAATAATCATTGTAACATCTTCTTCCACACCTTCGATAAAGGAGAATTCATGTGAAATACCTTCTATTCTGAGTGCAGTAATAGCTGCCCCTTCGATAGACGACATTAAAACTCGGCGTAAAGCATTGCCTAAAGTAGTACCAAATCCTCTTTCAAACGGCTGGGCGACAAACCGACCGTAATTGTCTTTCAGCTCATCATGCTGAAATTCAATCTTCTTAGGTCTTTTCATGCTTTTTAAAAGGTTTTTCATATCTATTAAATCCTTATATTTTATAAATGGAAACTATACTCATCCACAATTTATACACGTCGTTTTTTCTTTGGACGGCAGCCATTATGAGGTAATGGAGTGACATCTTTGATTAATTTCACCAATAAACCAGCCGCAGCAACAGAACGGATTGCAGATTCGCGACCAATTCCCGGACCTTTAACATAAATCTCAACCTCGTTTAAATTTGCAATTGTAATTGATGAGGCTCATTCAGGACAAAGTGGACGAAACTCTGCACAAATGAATTTAGCGCTTTCAGGTCTTGCTTCTGAGGAAGAAATGGACAATGAAGATAAGATTAATGCAATGATGGAGGGAAGGAAATTACTTCAAAATGCAAGTTATTTTGCTTTTACTGCAACACCAAAAAATAAAACACTTGAAACTTTTGGTCTTATTGTTAATGATGAAAATGGTAAGATCATTGATGGCCGGGTGTTCCCTCCTTCTCCTACTGCATTGGTTATCAGAGACAGAACAAATTGTGTAGTTCCAAACGGATGGGTAACAGCCAACGTAGGTGGTGTTAC
>CAZLJI010000476.1:0-2636 GCA_964559565.1 uncultured Ignavibacteriaceae bacterium
TCAAATTGCTAATATACTATCAAATGAATTTGGAATTAATATTGATTATTATGCCGCAAACCGAGGGGGTACTTTTTTATTTATAGATATCTCTTCTGTTGCCGATGTCCAGGACAATGATGATCAGTTTATCATCCTGAATCTCATAGATTACGCGGTAGTTGCCTTGACGTATGCGCCAGCCGGGACGGCCTTTTAGTTTTTTGGATCCTTCCGGTCTGGGGTTATTAGCAAGGTCCAGGATGACTTGTTTAACTTTTTTGTAGTCGCTGGCTGGAATTTTGGCCAGCTGTTTTTGTGCCCTGCGGAGTATTGAGATCTTATAAGTCATTCCTCTCTTTTTCTATCTCTTTTACAGCCTGGTCAAAAGGAATGATCTCCTCTTTTTCGGCTTTGGCAGCATCGAAGGCACGTATATCACTGACATCCTCCAATTGATCCAGTAGCTTATTATACTGGTCAATGGGCATCAGGACAGCAATCCTGTTGCCCTGCTTGTCTTCAATAAATTGTTGTCTTAGTGTTCCCATGATACTTCTTTTATACAAAATTACTACTTTTTTATGACACTCCTATCTTCAAGAATAATCACTACCTTAGAGCTAATAACATTGGCCTGATGCCATTCATTAACCCCGCCATTGAAAAATCCTCTTCCGGAATCCTCCCCAGGGTCCCTCGGTACACCTATGTCCTGAATAACCCGCTGAAGTATGCGGATCCGAGTGGGTTTGTGTTTGTGCCTAGAGATTATGAGGGAGAATACATGTATATGTTTATTCAAAGAATTTCTTCCAGAGTTATGGAGCACTCCTATAATTATACAAGTAATGGAGGAGGGGGATTCAATACTTCAAGTGGATTGTATTATGATGGAGTAGGAAATTTCTATGAAAATGGAGGATGGGTTCCAACCAGTTACGTTGTTGATTGGTATTTGAAGCCAAATGCAGATTTTAGCACATCTGATCCTTCCATGATTGCCATGGTCTATGCACAAAACTCAAATTCAGATAACTACAGATTTACTTTATATACAGGACAGGACCCGTACGGTTCTGGACATCTTTTAATTGAAGACCTTGAAAAAAATACAGCAAAAGTAAAGAATGTTCCATTTTGGGAATTGACTGGAAGTTATTTCAATGAGCTATATTATTTTGATGGACTTGTTGCATATAATCTTAATAGTGCGGTGCAATATGCCGCAAACGGAGGGGGTTATCATTATGGTAATCTAGGACAGTTCTCAACATGGCTGGAAAGTGCAGGATTTGCCGTTAGTAATGAGATACAAAGTTCAATTAAATTAGATCGGTTAGTTAGGGCAGCAAACAGTTTATCCTTATGGGAAGTAACAGCAGAAGACGCAATAAAATACGTCAAACCAGGCTCAAAGTGGATTGGTTTTTTAGGTCCTGCTGGGGATTTTTCAAATCTTGGATTTATAACAACAGATTGGATGATAAATGGGTTTACGCCTGAGCATATTGCAGATTATGGAATTGGCATAATTGGCTTTATTCCAATATTTGGGGACGGCATTGCTTTTATGTATATGGTAACTCCTGGAATGGATAGAATGCTTAAAGAAGACCCTGCTTATTTTAATCGATATAATCAAATTGTAAATGATTTCAAGTGTTTTGTTGGAGGTTCTCAAGTTACAATGGCTGATGGAACGTTTAAAAACATAGAATCAGTGCAGGTCGGATATTCTGTTTTAACGTACAACTTTGAAAACCAGGAATTGGAAATAAATCCTGTTCTGCATATTGATTCCCCTGTTCATTATCAACTTGTAAGGATTGTTTTCAGCAACGGTGAAGAAATCGTTAGTACAGAAGACCATCCATATTATGTCAAAGGTAAAGGTTGGTGTTCATTCAATCCACAACAAACCCATAAGAACTACAATATTCAAACAGGTCAGTTAGAAGTATCTGATTATTGTTTGACTCATAAAAGGAATAAGCTGAAAAAAGTCAAGATTCTACAGATAAAACCACGGGAAGAATCTGTGAGAACATACAACCTTACAAAAATTGAAAATAGTGACAATTATTTTGTGAATGGGATTTTAGTAAATACGGAAAGTAATACAGAGCAATAGAAGCAATGAATCCATTGATATTATTTGATTATGTATTTTATCGCATTTCATATTTATTTGAAAATGCCTTTCATTATAAAGCATCAAAAGAGCTAAATGGAATAACTGGGTTATCATTTTTTCAAAATCTAAACTTATTTACGGTGTTAAAACTCTTTGGCTTAAGAGTACATAATGACAAACTCTATGTAATATCCTTTTTTTTGGGTATAATACTATTTTTTGGATTAAACTACATTAGGTATATTAAAAGAAATAAGTACAGTGAGTTAAATGAAATTTGGAATACTAGGAATGGTTTTAAGAATACTATTTGGGATATTTCAGTCGTTTTATATTTGTTAGCTTCAATTGTGCTACTTGTTCTTGTCATGTGAATCATTTTTGTCCGTAAAAACAGGATTAAGTTCCGGTTTTTTATTCTACAACGCCGCAATCTTGTTTATCTTACCCCGTTTGATATATGCATCGATAATATCTTTGATCGTTGCCTTGTCTTTATTATCCAGCTGTTCCACAGCTT
>CAZLJI010000477.1:0-2635 GCA_964559565.1 uncultured Ignavibacteriaceae bacterium
AATTCTCGGTTTGTCCGGAGGAGGTGGATAAAAAACCGGCTCCAAATTTTCCTGAATATTGCTTGAGCCCGAGCAGGATATTAAAACCTGAATTCCAATGATAATTGTTGTAATTAATATTTTATTCATAACGGTACATTTTTATTCAGATGAAGAGCAGACAATACTGCTCTTCATCATTTAAGAATATTATTATTTATCGTGACAGGTCAGACACAAAACACTGGCATCATTTCCTATCTTCAAGAGATTTGGATTATTATATCCGTTATGAGCATCGTGACATGATGCACATTGCAGCTTACCACCTATTAGTAAATCTCCATCTATGGTTCCACCAAGAGAGGTGATGTGAGTGGCCGGATCAAACAATCCGCCATCTGCTGTTGAAAGTGAAGTATTGTAAACAAATGAAATAGGATGGTCATTTGCTAATGTTGTTCCCAGGTTTCCGCTTCCACTAATAAAATGTGTACCACCGGTATTACCTCCAAAATTTTCAAGCGCGACTGTACCGTCATGACAACTAAGACAAAGTTTGGATGAAGCATCCGGCTGTGTCAAAGTCGTTGTTGTCAATGTCGAACTAGAATAAAGTGTAAATGTTGTGGTTGTCGTTTGGTGATTCCACAATGGGGCATCTGATATTGTTGCATCAGAATTATGCGGTGTGTGGCACGGTTCGCAAATTTCGCTGGTTCCCCAGCCTTGTCCGGAGAAATCATGCGGACTATTTGCAATTTGTGCAAATGATACGCTTGCGGCAACAATAAAAATTACCGGAAGCAATAGCACCTTAATTTTCATAGTGTTTCCCTTCTGTTTGTTGATGAATGAATGATTTAAAAGAACCGATGAATTCTATTTAATAAGACCTTGGACTATGTGCTTCACCATGACAGATTAAGTAACATCTTCCTTTAAATGTACCGTTATCTTCAAATCTTAGTCTTCCGAGATTATCCGGTTGTACTGCAATAGTGTTAAAATTAATCAGATGAGTGTTATTTGTTGTATTGCCCTGAAGACTACTGATTCCATGTGGATCGTGACAAATATTACAAGGAGTATCTTCGCTGACTATATGTCTTCTGTGAACATTATTACCAAAACTTCCTGTACTGTTTATTATAACTTCTCTGCTGTGACACGAATAACACAACTCATATGTAGCTGCAGATTCAGGTGTATAATCAATAGTCAGGTATTGCAGTTTTAAAATTTGCGGATATATTGAACCATGAGTTCCTCCGGGTGAATTAATCCCATCGCTTGCATGACAATCACTGCAATAAATTAAACTTGCAGTTGTGTATGGAGGAATTAAACTTGGTACATTAGGATTCATCCCAATACTTTCCACAGGATGAAATGACGGATTTCCAGGATCAAATTCGTACCGAACATTGTTCTGTTCAATTTGTCTTATGGTCGGACTTGCCGGTTTGTCAGGGCTATCAGCATGACACCTGTAGCAGATTTCATATTCATATTGAGATGGATTAACATCAGTGCCATTTGTATTGACTCCTTTAACCCCTGCAAGCTTTCCGCTGATATCAGGCGGAGCTGCAGGTTGATTATTGCTGGCATGCGGATTATGGCAATCTTCACATTCAACATGTCGTGTCTGCACTACATTTGGTTCTTCAGGGTCGTGAATCTGCAAATAACCCGCAACATTATGCTTATAAAGTTTAGTAAACTGAACATCAATATTTTTCTCTGCAACATTTCCATTATGACAAACCAAACAATTATTCTCTTCTTGTTGGTAATTCATCAACCGTTTTTTACCATCAGCATTATGTGGATTATGACAGTTTTCGCATGCATTCTCCGTGACAGTTGGGAATTCTGTACGAGGCCAGGGATCAGGTCCGCTTCCATTCCAGGTTGAGTTGGATAATTTATGATTTGAATTATTCCAGTAATTTCTGTTATGGCAGTAACCGCACAATTCCGAATATCTGTTTGTTGCTGTTAAGAAACTATTGAATAAATTCTTGTGAGGATCGTGGCATGAAATACATTGTACTTTCTGATTTTCCAGCTTAACTGGTCCTGTTAATGTTGATGGATTATTCAGCTGTCCATCAATACCAGCGAGATCAGAATTATAGAAAAAGGAAACCGGATGATCCTTAGAGATATCTTGTGTCAGATTAGTATTTCCCGGAGGCATCGTGGTAATTCCTCCTGCCATTGATATAGGAACAGGCCGGCTAAGTACGTTTCCAAGAGCAATTGTTCCATCATGGCAGGAAAGACAAAGCAGCGATGAACCATCAGGCTGCACTATTGTTGCATCAGTAGTTGAACTTGTATAAAGCGTATAATTTAATGCTGGATCTTCCCTGTTCCATAACGGTTTTTGGGGACTGCTGTTGTGCGGAGTGTGGCAAAAAATGCAAATCTCAGTTTCACTTTCTGCTTTAACTGAACCCGGTCCGGATACAGAAAGGTTATGCTTTGTATTCACTATCGTCTGGGATTGAACGAAGTTAGATAAAATTAAACAGGTAAAGACTATTATAAAAATTGCTCGTTGCAATTTACTCCCCACAATCCAACTGAAAAATTTGTATTCTGGAATTGAAACTATCCGCTATGTAAATTCTATTATCATCATCTA
>CAZLJI010000478.1:0-2604 GCA_964559565.1 uncultured Ignavibacteriaceae bacterium
TCTCCCTGAATATTCCAGACAATTTCACCTCCACCCTGTACAAATGGATCAGTAATCTCACTGCCTGATGTTCTTGAATTGAAATATGGCTCAAATGATTGATCAAAAGAATTTACCTGTATATATCTTAAGCCGGAATAGTTTCCGCCCCTGTATTGTTGAGGCAGAGGCGAAGTTGCAACTATTATGTTTGTGTTCGGATCAGCTGAAGATACAGCATAATAATCATCAGCTTTGACTGCTGGAGTGGTTGTTACTATCCATAAAGCAGCATACACTTCTCCTTCTTTAGCATTCACATTTGCGTTAATGCTGTAAGTGCTTGAGTTATAATAAGCGTTTGTAATTTCAGGTTTGTACGGAATTCGAGTTATGCTGTAAATGAAAGTTTCATCGCGCATCGCAAATAGTTCATAAGTTTCTCCTTCGACAACAAAGAAATCATCTAGTGGTTTGTATAAACCCTCGCTTGTATATATCAATGGAATGATCTGAACACCATTCCGCTTGAGATAAGCTGTTACATCTTTTAACTCAGCATCTTCTATTCTGTACGGAACACCGAGTGGAAGCGTTTTAGTAAATCTCACTGCGGGGAAATATCTGTTTGCCTGTATCTCAGCCTGAACCACAATATATTCTTCGTACTCAAACTGAGGACTCAGCAATTCTTCGTTCTCACATCCGCAAATTGTGATCAATGTTAAAACAAAAAGTATTTTTAATAATCGTTGCATTCTTCAATTAAAATTTAACTGCAATCCCTGCAGATGGTATAAATGGAAACAAGCTTATTCTTTTTAACACCGGGACTTGTTCTCCCTCTTCATTTTCTATCAGAACTACATATTGAGCAAAAGCATTTTGCCTGTTGTAAACATTATAAAGAGTAAGATAAGATTCAAAATTTGTATTCAGCCATTTGAATGCGTAGTTGATATTTACATCAAGCTTCGTATACGCCGGAAACATTTCTGTGTTAATGCCGGTGTAGTTAAATTGAATTTGCGGATCACCGCCGGTGCCTACAGGGTCAAAAATATATTGCCCCGGAGGAAGAGTATATCTTTGACCCGTTGCATAAACCCAAGTTGCGCCAATGTTCAGGTCGTCAATGATTTTGTACGTAAGTACTATTGAAAAATCATGTCTTTGGTCATATCTCGGATAAAAAACTTCTCCGCCATTCAACTCATCAAACTGACGCTTTGACCAAGATAATGTATAACCAATCCAGCCGGAAAGATTTCCTTTTCGTTTGTTCAGGAAAAACTCAACACCGTATGCTTCACCTTTTCCTTCTGTGAATTGATCTTCGATTGAATCATCAAGAGGATCAAGCTCAACTGAACTTTTAAATTCATACACGCTTTGCATATCCTTATAAAAGCCTTCAACAGAAAAAGCGTATGACTGATCAAACCAATAAGTATCAAAACCTAATACATATTGTGTTGAGTAGCTTGGTTTGATATTATTAGTAGATGGATACCACAGATCGGTTGGTAGAGTAATATCGTTTCTTTCAATGAGGTGAAGAAACTGATGAGCGATTGCAAATGCGCCTTTCATAATTATGTCGGATGTAAAATTATAAGCAACCGAGATTCTTGGTTCAAAGTTGAAATATCGTGTGGATCCAAAATAATAAAAGCGTCCGCCATAATTCGCACTTAATCTCGAACTAAACTGTGATTCAGCTTGCAAATACCAGGCAGCTTCAACCGCCGTAATATCTGTACCCGCGTAAGGATCTTTCTCAAGAGCCTCAGTGTAAACATCGCTGTAAAGAACATCATAGTTGTGTAGGGCAAGATCAATTCCTGTTTTAAACAAATGATCCTGGTGCCATCCAATCTCAGCATTCTGCCTGAAATAAAGATCAGTCAGGTTTGGGTTTGAAAAGTATGTATATGAATTTAATGATGCAGGATTAATACCGATCTTCGAAATGAAATTATAGTTTATATAACTAATTATTGAATTAAGAAGAATTGATTTCGTATTTACCTGCAGCCAGTTCAGGCTGAGATTTACATTGCGCCATTCAATATCATAATCTGTATCTTCAACAGAAGATGGACTGTATGCATGATCCTTACTGAATAGTGCACTAATTGCGACAACACTTTTTTCTGAAATAGAAAGATTAACCTTTGCATTTACATCGTAGAAGTTATATCGGGGAGTAGTACTTTCAGCATCAAAATTTTTCTGGATGATATCGTAATACATATATCGACCAGATACAAGATAAGTTGAATTGCTGTCCAGCGGTCCTTCAAATGCTGCGAATGAATTGATTGTTCCGATACCAATAGTTCCTTTTTCTTTTTCCTTTGAACCTGACCGAAGTTTGACATCAAGAACACTTGAAAGTCTTGCACCGTATTCAGCGGGGAAAGCTCCTTTTATTAATCTGATGTCACTCAACGCCGTTGAGTTAAATGTGCTGGCAATATTTCCCAGATGAGCGGGGTTGTACAAAATTGATCCATCAACCAATGTTAATGTCTGATCTGGTGAGCCCCCTCTAATATAAAGTCCGCTTGAAATTTCGGATCCTTTTGCTATTCCGGGAAGCATTTCCAGAGATTTAAATAG
>CAZLJI010000479.1:0-2602 GCA_964559565.1 uncultured Ignavibacteriaceae bacterium
GCAAATAGTTTCCCGCAGACTACTTACACAGATATTTTAATTGAAAATTCTATTTACTCTGAGGCTCCGGCTGAAATTCAGCAAACGAAACCATTTATCAGACAAAGATGGTTTTTTGAACAGCGTGCTTACCCAAATAATTTTATTCCAGAGAATGCTTATGCAAACGCAATGAATCAGCGTAATGAGCTACGAATTCAAAATTCTGATAGAATGCCAAACATAAATTGGGTTAGTCTCGGACCAACGCCTGGCTACTACTTTAGTTATGGAAACATTTCTTCACGAGTTGTTACAGGTGCATTTCATCCGACAAATCCAAGCATAATTTATATAGGACCAGCAAACGGCGGAGTATGGAAATCAACAGATAGCGGCATTAACTGGACTCCATTAACAGATGATCAACCCTCAATGTCGATGGGTGCAATTGCTATTGACCCAACCAATCCTGATATTATTTATGCTGGTACAGGCGAGGCTACATACAGCGGTGCATCATATTATGGAAGAGGATTGTTAAAATCCACTGATGCTGGTGCAACCTGGCAGCATATTACAAATGGCTTACCAGCATCTTCATACTTTTCCAGAATTAAAATTCGTCCGAATCATCCAAATGAACTTCTTGCTGCACTTGGTTCAGGAGGTTTACTCAGAAGTACAAATTCTGGTTTAAACTGGACTTCCCCGGTTAGCGGCAGATGTGATGATGTAATTTTCACTTTTACTGGTGATACTGCTTTTGCAGTTGGATCCGGAGTTGGTTTTAGAAGATCTTTAGATGGAGGTCAAACTTTTACTGCTTTCGGAACTGGTCTTGGCACTGGCGTCAGAACTCATTTTGATCTTTGTCTTGCCCAACCGGCATTCATATATGCTTCAGTGCATGTTAGTGGAAATGTTAATCTTTTTAAGTCAACGAACTATGGTGCTAACTGGACTCAGCTAACAACTTCTACTGCATTTCAAGATCAGGGAGGACAGGCATGGTATGATTTATATTGCAGAGTTAACCCGGTAAATCCAAACTTAGTTTATGTTGGAACAATAGATATATGGCGTACGACAGACGGCACAACTTTTACAAATATTACAAACGGTTATGCCGGCGGTTATGTTCATGTTGATCAACACTTTCTCTTTTTTCATCCAACTAATCCAAACACTGTCATATCATGCAATGATGGCGGAATTTGGCGATCTACCGATAGTGGAAATAGCTTCACCAACTTAAATCAGAATTTAACACTGACACAATTTTATAGAATTGCTGCAAGTCCATTTACACCAAGCCGAATTTTAGGTGGAACGCAGGATAATGGAACACAGCAAACATATTCTGCATTAAACTGGGCTGCTGCTTACGGAGGTGATGGAGGAGAAGTATGTTTTAATCCATTCAATTCAAATTTTATTCTTGGTGAAACTCAGAACGGTGGAATATTCAGAACAACAAACGGAGGCACATCTTGGAATAGTGCAACTAGTGGAATTAGCACTAGTGAAAACGTTACATGGGTTGCGCCTATAATTGCACATCCAAGTACAGACGGAACTTTTTATATTGCAAGACAGCGCGTTTATCGGTCGACAAATAATGGCTGAGCCTGGACAGCAATTACAGCAAATGTAAATGGAACAAGTGCAGTTAGAGAAATGGCGATCAGTAAATCGAATTCAAATATTATGTACGCATCAACAGGATCAAGCATATTTTTGTCAACTGATGCCGGTGCTACATTTACAAACAAAACTAGCGGACTTCCCGGCAGAACAATTACATCTGTAAATATTCATCCCAGTGATGAGAATATTGCTGTGCTAACTTTTTCTGGATTTGGTACTGGTAAGGTTTATAAAACAACAAATATGGGAACAACCTGGTTCAGCATTAACGGTAACTTGCCAGATTCACCTGTGAATGATTGCTTTATTTATACATACGATGCATTGAATCCCCATACATATTTTGTAGCTACCGACATTGGTGTATTTTTAACTCAGGATGATGGTACTACCTGGGTAGAGCTTAAAAACAATCTTCCCAACACTGTTATTATCCATCTTGATTATTCTCATTCAAACCAGATGATGAGAGCAGGAACACACGGCAGAGGAGTTTATGAAGCATTCATAGATTTTACGGTACCGGTTGAACTCTCATCTTTTACTGCAGAAACAGGAGTTAACACTGTTGTTCTAAATTGGAGTACCGCAACTGAAACAAACAACCAGGGATTTGAAATTGAAAGAAAGTTGAAAAACCAGGAATGGGTTACAATAGCGTTTGTTGAAGGAAATGGAACAACTACTGAAATCCAGAATTACAATTATGTGGATGATTATTCTTCACTGCCTTATGAAGGGACTGTGTTATACAGATTAAAGCAAATCGATTATAATGGAGCTTCGGAATATTCAGAACAGGTAGCAGTCAACTTAACTTTTATTCCTTCTGAATATTATATATCACAGAACTATCCCAATCCATTCAATCCAGCTACCACTATAAAATATTCTTTACCTGTCGAAAGTCATGTAAGAATAAATATTTATAACGCACTTGGTGAAATGATTGAAGAATTAGTTTCGAAGACTC
>CAZLJI010000480.1:0-2601 GCA_964559565.1 uncultured Ignavibacteriaceae bacterium
AAAACTCTGTTCGCTACTCACTATCACGTATTGAATGAGATGGCAGATCTTTTTCCCAAAATAAAAAATTACAAAGTTGAAGTCCGTGAGTATGATGACAAAGTAATTTTCCTTCACAAAGTAAATCCGGGAAGAGCAGATCACAGTTACGGAATTCAGGTTGCGCAAATGGCCGGACTTCCGGCATTCGTGACAAACCGTGCAAAAGAGATATTAAGAAATCTTGAAAGCAAAGAATTAACTCCGTACGAATTAAAGAAAGAAAAATTGCGTAAGCTGCAAATTCCTGAAAACCAGATGAGCATTTTTGAATTTCAGGATGATAAGTTGAGAGGAGAAATTAAAGATCTTGAAATTGAAAAGCTCACTCCTCTTGAAGCATTGAATAAGTTGAATGAACTAAAAAAGAAAGTTAAAAAGGAAGGGCAGTGAGGAATGCTGAATAAATTAAACTACAGATTAGTTTTTGTTCTATTAACATCACTGATATTTATTGGAGCTTGCAAAGAAAATCGAACTGATGACCCTGATATGAAAGCATATATTGAAACACTCACCAAAGAACGGAAAGAAAAAAATTACAACTTGCAGTTTGATCTTAGTTCGCCATTTAACCGCGATACAACAGTTACATTTAACCCGTTAAATTATTATGAACCCAATCCCGATTTTATTTTCAAATCGAAATTGATTGTCTATGACATCCAGGATACAGTAGCAATATTCGGAACAAGAGGCGAAACAAGACCGGCAATTCTACTCGGCTACCTTGAATTAAGTAAAGATGAGAGAGTGCACACAATAAATGTTTACAAAAGTTTCAACAGAACCGGACAGCCGTACTATAGCATCTGGTTCACCGACAAAACAACCGGCAAAGATACTTATGGTGTGGGCAGGTATCTTGACTTTGAATTAAATGAAAATCCTGATTATATCTATACGATTGACTTCAATAAAGCATACAATCCATATTGTGCTTATTCATCTCTATTTACCTGTCCAATCCCGCGTGTTGAGGATTACATTGATATGGCAATTGAAGCCGGGGAGAAAAATTTCCACTAGAAATATTAACTTTAATCGTTATTTAAATTGCAGGATTATATAAAGAGACTGCAATTTGAATTTATCCTGAATGTAAAATCACCTATCTTAAATTTCTAAAAGAAAAAATAATAAACTAAGAATGAATAAAAGATATTTGTCATCGTTAATACTGTTAGTGATACTTGTAGCCAATTTCGGTATTTTGCATTCACAGGAACTTCCCGGAACAAAAATAATTAAAACATACTACCCAAATGATGTTCTTAAAACTGAAGGGCAGTATTGGTATGATAAGCTCGAAGGTTTTTATAAAGAGTATTACCCCAACGGAAAACTCTGGAAAGAATGGAATTTCAGTCTGGGAAAAGAACACGGCTTATCAACTTGGTATTTTGAAGATGGAAAAGTAAGCATTGAATGGAATTATAATGATGGTGTCAAAGAAGGTATATCGCGCTGGTATTATGAAAGCGGAGAACTCTGGGCTGAACAGAATTATTCAGGCGGAGTGCTTCAGGGAATTACTCATACATACTATAAAACCGGTGAGTTGCAGGGTGAGTGGAGATATGTTAATGGTTTATTGCAGGGTATTTCCCGAACATATTACAAAACCGGCGAAGTTGAAGTTGAAAGAACTTTTGTCGATGGAAAACAGAACGGAAAAATTTATATCTATCACGAAAATAAGATGGTAGCTTTAGAGGCAAATTTTATAAATGACAAAATCGAAGGAACTGTCAGGTTATACGATATGGCTGGCAACCTCAGAGTTAAAGATGAATATCTGAATGACGAGCTCCTTCATCGTGAACGATATGATTTCCAGGGAAAGTTTGAGTCAAAAGAAGAATTGCTTAAAAATTATACTGACGCTGGTGCAATATTAAATGAAACATTTGTTAAAGATGGAGTGAAGCAGGAGGTTGCAAAGACTTATTATGACTCAGGTTTTTTGAAAGAAGAAATTCCTTATGAAGATGGAGTTATAAACGGAATCTATGTTACTTATTATGAAGGCGGGGTTGTAAAATCGAAAGTTGATTATATAAAAGGTGAGCAAAAGGGAATGATTAAAGAATACTATCCGGATGGACATCTTAAACTTGAGACAGTAATAAAAGATGGAATGAAAAATGGTCTCGTTGTAAACTACTATGAAGATGGTTCTCTTAAATCAATGGGAAATTATGTTGATGATATTCTTGATGGAGATTATAAAGAATTCTACCAAAACGGACTTCCTAAATCTGAAGCCACTTATATTAATGGTCAAATTGAAGGCAAGAAAAACTCCTATCACGAAAACGGCGCTTTCCAAAAAGTAGAGAATTACTACAAAGGTAAACTGGATTCTTATGCCAGGATCTATCATCCGAACGGATTTATAAAGACGGAAGAGTATTATAAAGATGGGAAACTTATACGAAGCAAAGAATTCGATGAGGAAGGTTATATGGTTTCAACATTTGGATATTAATCTTCTCTACACTCTTTTTATCCCGCGATCTTAAAACGGCAGATCAATTTTTCTACTGCTAATATTTTTTT
>CAZLJI010000481.1:0-2598 GCA_964559565.1 uncultured Ignavibacteriaceae bacterium
CTTATTTTGAAGAGAGATTAGCTGAAGCAAGTATAATCCTGGGGTTAGTTTCGCCACATCAATTTTGTCTTTAAATGCAATGTGCGATTCTATCAGAGTGCCATTCGTTGAGTATATATTATATCGAAACTGTTGATATGGGTCACTTTTAGTATTAATGAATATATATCTTGTGCTAGGATTAGGATATATTTTAAATGAAACACGATTATTTAACTCCATTGATAATATACTGACAAGAGGATTGAATGATCTAAATAGCTGATGCCCTGAAGAGTAATTACATACTACATACAAATAATTGTTGTTATCTAGATACAAATATTTGGGACGTCTATTAGTGAGTCCGCTATGATCTATTGTATCCCATGTATCACCGCCATCTTCAGAATAATATATCCCTCTGGTCTGCCAAAAATTATCTCCAAAATGTGTCGCATAAATATTATCGCTTTCGTCAATTATAACTGAATATGCATCAATTTCGCTTTTAACATTTTCCCAATTCACCCCATTGTCAACAGAGCGAACTATGCCGTTATATCCGCACCCAACAAAAATATGACCAAGTGAATTGACGGCTATTGCAAATGGGAGTTCTCCTTGCAATCCTGTATTCTCCCAAGTCTCTCCATTATCAAATGATCGGTAAAATCCTCCAGCAGTAAAAGAGTAATCCTGTCCAATAGCATAGACTTCTTCATTATTACCAAATCCGATATCAATAAAATATTCGTATGGGACTGTGTACAAAACTGTATCCCAAGTAATTCCATTATCTGTGGAATGTATAATCATATTATATCTTCCTGCCCATATTTCTCCATTGTCGTTAATATTTAATTTTGAAGAACCACCAGGATATTGAAGTAAGGTGTCAAAAGTGATTCCTTGATCCTCCGATTTCAGGATCAAGCCAAAACATCCTAGGAACATATCCCCAATATCGTTTATGGCAATGGAGGTTATACTTGTAGGTTCTGTCCCACTAAATTCCCAATTACTGGAGTTATATTCCGATCGATATAAGCCATAAGGTTCCGATTGATTTGAAAAGAATATATAATTATCACTTTCAACATTTAATAAACGCATATTTGTACTATCTGGGTACGGTAACGTTTGCCAATAATCCTGGGAGAATGATGATGTAAAGTATAGTAAGATTATCGTTGTCAAAAATACTCTATACATATATAACAATATTATAAATACCTCATGTTTAATTAATTAAAACATTACAGTTTAATTACTTTTTTAGTTTCCTGAACAACATTATCATGTTTAATTGTCACATAATACATTCCTTGAGGTTGACCGGTAAGCGATATATTTCTATCAATTTTTCCTTCTTGAACATTCCCTAAACTAATTACTCGTATTTTCGAGCCTAAAGCAGAATATAGCTCAATTTGCACAAATCCCTCGCATGCAATATCCATTTTTACAGTAAATGCTTCTTGTGTTGGATTTGGAGCTATTTGCATAATTTCTGCTTTCTTCTCATTTTCCAATTCCTCACTCTCATTTTCATTTGATGAGGACTTCAATAACTTCTCAAACAATTCCTCTCTCCTGATTTTATAATCGCTATATGATTTTGGAATGTATTCATTATGTGTTGTGTATAGGGCGCTCTTCAAGGAAGTATCTGGGAAATGCGTATAAATATACCCTAAGTTTATAATTGCAAATATTGAATCAACTGTATTTTCAGGAACATTTATTGTACTATCAAGCCAATCAATTGCTTTTTGCGAACTATCCATCATGATGAGGCAATGCATACTCATCCAACCCGCTGATCTACATAACAGACTGTCTTGATTTGCGGTTATCACCGTTTTATAATATAGCCTTAAACTATCATAGTCATTTCCATTACTTTCTTCTATATTATATAATTCCCTTAAAGATTGAATAGCATGAGGATCTTCCGGAAAGTCGCTAATAATTTCTCTAAAGTTTGAATCAGCTTGACTATAATATCCTGAATCAACATATTCTTTGGCTTCATCATAAAGCACACCAGCTTCTCCTCCATCTTTAACACAATATTGTCCAATATTCCAATATGGATCATAATCATATGAACCATTTGGCACTAAATCTTCTTCAGGATCAAATGTCGAATACCATGCATTACATTCAATATTGTAAATAACTGAGCCATCTACAGCTGGAGGTTCGGGATCAATTATATCATAATAAACCAATTTCACATATGGATCATCTATTGTGGCATTGTGCTCAAAATAATTATACCGTATATCTTCGGGATAGCTACTATATGAGAAATAACAATGTATGGTGTTATCAATAAACTGTTGTGTCTCAGAAATGGAATTTGCATCCTTGTTCCCCATAATCGTAGTCTCACTACTGCCGAATGCAACTACACCATATTTATTGTCATATATATTATTGTTCGATATTTCAGCTCTGCTAAAGAAAATATCGACTGCTCTGCATTCATTTGTAGCATTAGTGCTATAAATTTCATTGGATGCAACAATTTTATCAGCACCAATATTATTACCGGCATGATATAATTCAATCCCATTACATTGATTAATTTCTATTTCGTTATTCTCAATT
>CAZLJI010000482.1:0-2595 GCA_964559565.1 uncultured Ignavibacteriaceae bacterium
AAATCTCTGAATGCCCACCAGGTGTTTACATTCTGATCTGTTGGATGTAATCCCGGTATTGATACCATATTCCATCCGTTAGCTATGTTTGCTGATAGCTGGAAGGTTGATGCTCCGAAATTTGAATATGTAACTTCCATCGTACCTTGTTTAACAATTTGAGCATTTACAAATGTATGTGTGCCAGAACCTGTTAAAGGACCGCTGGAAGGATTAACGAGATTTGTAAATACAACAGAAACTCCAGGTGCGAAATCATAATGAATGTTTAATGTATTAGCACCTGCACTTAAGTTCCAAGATAAAGTATGAGTTTTAACACCTGAATAAGGGAATGCAGGAGCATTTCGGATATCAGTATAAGATTCAAAAGTTCCAATTACAAATCTTACCTCAAGGCTAGGTGAAAAAGGTGGTAAAGCATTCTCGAATGGTAATCCATCGTAACCGTCAGTTGCAGTTGGATCTAATCCAAATGCTACTATATTATTAAATGTTGCTGCAGTATTATCTGAAAAGTTTAATCCGATCTCCACCTGTGCTGGAGTAATCTGGGCATTTATGTTATTCATCATTGAAATCAACATCCCAATTATAAAAGCGAATTGTTTTATTATTTTTCTCATAAAGTTTTGCTTTCCATTAGTTATAAATACTCTTCTGGTTGCTTCATTATTTTAACACAGTTAGTAAGCACCACACAAAAATTAAAAATCAGATAATCTGCCCCTTATTAAGGAGCAGATTACCATTTAAATTAAATCACTTCAATAACATCATCTTCTTAACAGCTGAGAAATTGCTCGTACTTAATTCATAGAAATACAATCCGGATGCTACGTTCGAAGCATTCCAGTTGAATGTATATGAACCAGCTTCTAAAGTACTGTTAACAAGTTCAGCTACTTTCTGACCCAAAGAATTATAAATGGATAATTTTACCTCACTTATTTCAGGAATAGCAAATTTTATTGTTGTTGAAGGGTTGAATGGATTTGGATAATTCTGTTCCAATAAATAAACTGTAGGAGTAATTACATCCGATCCAACTTTCAGTACATTAATATTGCTGTTAGTAAGAGCATATGAATCACCTGACTTGATAGTTGCTTGAACGTATGAACCGTCGAGAGCATCTTCCAATTTTAAGTTCATTCCAATTACCGATATTGTAACCGGATAAACAACACCACTCAATTTGATAATTTGAGTACCTGAATTTAAATCTTCAGCAAATCTTTGTGAACCAAACCTAACATCAAAAAGACCTGATGGAGGTAAAGGAGGTAATTCAAACATATTCAAATCAACTGAAGCATCGGCTGCATAGAGGGTATATTTCTGACCAGCAGCGTCTGTGATTATAATTCTACCCCAGTCTTCTTTAATTATGTCTTCAAATGGATCTTTATCCTTGCTTAAAGTGCCAAAGAATGGTCCTGGCAAATAGATGTCTGCAGCCCCAGTTAAATTAATCCAGTATCCAAATCCAGGATTTAATGTGGTTACAGCCGAGTATCCACCACCTGGTGTATATTTAAATACGGATAATGATGATTTTCTGTTTTCTGGATTGGTTCTGATAAAATCTACTGAATGTTCAAATTCATAACTGCCGATCATATTCCAACCAGCAGCTCCTTGGAACGGCTTCATAGCAGCATAGTTTAATCGGATTGAACCTGAATTCCAGGTATAAGTTAAATGAGTTGCGTTTCCGGAAGTGTGATTCATCCAGTAGCCAGTGCCGACTTCAGCGTCAGTTACTGTAACATAAGAGCCTGTATATTTAAATACCGAAAATGTCGGATCTCTTCTTGCCCAAAGTGTATTTACATTCATATCTGTTGGATGGATTCCCGGGAAAGAAGCAAGATTCCAACCTGCACCATATTGGTAAGATACAGAAACTATTCTTGTATCGTGCTCAATAGTAACCTGCGAAATGCCAGCTGGCACAACTGCGGATGATGTGGTTTTCATATTTACATCAGGTTGTGTTAATATTTTCAAAGTAAATGCACCAGGACCTAATAAATTAGGATCCCACGAAAGAACTTCATCAACAGAAGTTGGATTATTTTCTTGTATGTTAAGAGTCCATATTATTAAACTAGTAGTCGTAGCTGCACTTCTTATATCTATAAATGATTTGCCACTGGCACCAAGGTCGCTATTGAAAAATATAATACCTGTGGGTGGAGGAGGTGGAACTGCTGATTCTTGAAAAGCAACGTCAATTCCATCTGTAGCACCAACTCCACGACCTATAATAACTGATTTACTAGCTCCAGAACCACTATTTAAATATATCATACCAGACCAAACCAGGTTAGGATTTTTATATGTTATTCCCTGTGGATCATAATTAGACCAACCTAAATCCCATCTTTCAGCACCATTTCCACTGAATGCACCTCTATTAGGTGTAACAGTGAAGAAAGGATCTGATAATTTTGGATCGCTAAAAGAGGCGCCGGAAAGAAGAACTGAACCAGCTTGTGGAACTAAAACCGGGCTTGTTTCATTAAATGGAGCCTTTAATAATACATCATTTACACCAGGAAGAGATGTGTTACCATAGCTAGAGAACCA
>CAZLJI010000483.1:0-2589 GCA_964559565.1 uncultured Ignavibacteriaceae bacterium
TCTATGGAGGGAACATTTATACAAGGAGATGGAACTTATACTAACATCGTTATTTTGGATAGTACAAACCTTAGTATTGTAAATTATTCTATGGATAGGGGATATAATGGGGTTTGGATAGAAAATACAACAAATTCTTTATTTGAAAATATAGAAACAGCAAGGGCAGATCTAAGAGGTATTATTTTATTATTTGATTCAGATAATAATATTCTAAGAAATATTATTGCTCATGATATAATTCCAACAAATGAATCAGGTTATAGCGGAGTAAGGTTGTATTTTGGAAGTGATAATAATCTATTAGAGAACATAACATCTTATAATAATCCTACAAATGGAATTTACCTCTGGGGGAACAATCATAATAATACTATTAGAAATGCAGAAGTATATGGAAATAAGGAAGGAATTTATATTGGAAATGGTTCAGAAAATACTCTTATAGAAAATATCTACTCCTATCATAATCTTGATAATGGAGTGTACATCAGGGATTCATTATATACTAATTTAACAAATTCAAAAGTTTACAATAATAGTTGGCATGGAATCTCAATTGTAAATGCAAATGATACAAGGGTGATTAATGCGACAACTTATAACAATTCTAATATGAATAAATCAGGAGTTTATGTGGAGTTATCAGATAGGGTCTATCTAAAAAATATTAATTCTTACTATAATAAAGAAGGAGTAATTTTAATAAATTCTAGTTTTGCAGAGATTTACGATTCAAATATTTCCTATAATTCTGCAGAGGGAGCTTATATCAACTCAGAAAGCAGAAATGCCACATTCATAAATAATACGTTTTATCTAAACGATTATGGAATGTTTATTAATGTGCTCTATGAAAGTTTAGCCGATGACGGAATTTATGAGAATAATACCTGGGCAAATAAGATTTGTGATAGGGATTATCTAACTACAAATTGTCAATTTGATTATAGTGATCCAGGCAATTTAACTAATTTTAATGTTACAACAGGTACAAGTAACAGAGAACTTGTTGTAAGTTGGACAACTCCTGGAGATAACTTTATAGATGGAATTAATTATGGAAGCTTAAATGGAGACCCTGTTGCAAAATATATCCTAAAATATTCAACTAGTCCGATAGATGAGGGTAATTGGGATTTAGCAACTAGTTATCCTCAAGGGTGGGTTGTGAGTAACATTGGAGATAACATTACTAAAATAATCACTATGCCGGATAGGGGATATTATTATATAGGCTTGCAAATGGAAGAAGATAATGCTCCCAGGGCTACGCCTAGATTATATTCTGAATCGGTATTATCCCCTGAATGGAATGTTTCCATAAAACACGCGGAATGTAGAAATAAAAGAACAGGCTGGGGATGCAATGAAACTTGGGGCATCTCGAGTCCAACAACAAACTATTGGGGGGATACTCTTACTTGGAATATTGAAGTGGGAAATTGGGGAAATGTAGATGAAAATAGAAGCATTTGGGGAAAAATAAGAAATCTTCCAATTTGGTATAACACCTTTAATTATTATTACAACTTTCCTGCAAATACTCCTAGTATAAACTTATCCGGTATTGAATCTGTAATAAACACTTCTGAGGAGGGTTATTTTACGGCAGCAGTTTCAATTAAAGATACAGATAGTTGTTTTACAGCTCCAGGAGTTCAATGTTCTTATGGAATAGATCCTTATGGGTCATATAATTTTAGAACTTATTCAATGAAAAATCATTTAAGTTTAATAATAGATCCAGAACACTGGGGAGATAGCGTAATTCCAATTGAACAAGGAAACAATACTGCTAATACTCCTTTTTATATGGATTTGTTCTTTTGCAATAATAATACTGAAATATATTACTATCACGTTCCATTTAATTTTACAATAAACACTACCTATCCATGGGAAACTAACTCGATGTATTGCGGGGCAGCTGCAGGTTATGAAATTACAGATACTAATCCTCTTCAAAATGCTACTGGGTGGTATCATATGCCTATGAACACTTGCGATTATACCCAATATTGTACTTGGAATATATCTTCAGGATTGCCTCCAGGAATTTATAATTTTTCATTTTCAACAGGATACTATGAACAGGATAAACCTGAAACAGTTAGTATAGTGGGGAGGTTCGTATAATGAAAAAGATAATACCTGCGATTATACTTGGAATTCTTTTAATTAATTTAGCGGGTGCAATAAATTGCAATGATATTTCTGTTGAACCTATCTATACTGGGAGTTATACTTATACGGGAATCAGCCATATCCGAATAATGGATCCTACTGCTTTTACTTCTAGAACACAAAATTATTGGAAAAAATTTAATTCTGTAAAATTAAATGTTCCAAAAGGAATAGTTATATACGGAGATGATAAGATAAATCTTAATCCAAATATCGCCTTATATGATTATTGGATTAAAGCAGAAGCTCCAGGAGAATATGAATTAGAGTTTGATTTCGGATGGTTCTGTAAGAGAGAGATAGTTCTTGAATTAGCAGATGAAATAATTAGTGAACCTACTAAGATTTATGATCCTGCATCTAAAGAAGTAACTGGTTCTTCAATAAGTCAAGATCAGGTAG
>CAZLJI010000484.1:0-2587 GCA_964559565.1 uncultured Ignavibacteriaceae bacterium
TGAAGGAAAAATTTCCTGAAAGATTAGCAAACATATCCGATCAAAAATTAAAAGAGCTTCTGAATAAAATTGATTCGACTCCCGACAGTCTTAAAGAAAGCGGCGCAAAAGACTGGGGAGATTTATCCGACAGAATTCATTTCATTGCTGATCTGTTCCGTTCATATTTTGAACACCTGCAGCTTTATAATCAGCCATTTGCGGACGAACAGGTGAAAGTATTGAAGGAAGGAAAAAGACCACGTGGAAATTTGTAATTTGAGATTGCTTCGACGTCCTTCGACAAGCTCAGGATGACTCGCAATGACAGTGAGAGCTAGTCTTCAATCAAATATAAATAGTTCGGGATTTTAATTTGAATACCGTGATGTTCACCTTCAAGGTCTGTCCACTGATCACCGACTGTGCCGACGATATCATATCCCTGCTCAGTCAGCCAGACACGCTTTCTACTTTTAAAATCCCGCGCTTTCATTTTTGTTTCGTCACCGATTTGTGTAATTAAAGTATCGAATACAGTGTATCCTTCTTTCACCAGATTTTGATAGGTGACTTCATACTCATAAAAATTTCTGCCTGTCAGGAAAATGACTTTAGCACCTTTTGAGAGAAGAAAATCATACAACTCTTTTACTTGCGGAATTGCAGGTGCTTTTAATTCAGCATTCCACTTTTTGTTTAATTCGTACACATACCCGAATCCCATTTGTTCGGCTAATCCATAATTATTCAGTGTAGTTTCATCAATATCAAAAATTACGACTGAGT
The DNA here is from genome assembly GCA_964559565.1 of uncultured Ignavibacteriaceae bacterium. Taxonomy (GTDB): domain Bacteria; phylum Bacteroidota; class Ignavibacteria; order Ignavibacteriales; family Ignavibacteriaceae; genus IGN2. The sequence goes on from CAZLJI010000484.1 coordinate 769, forward strand.
TATCTTTGAACTCAACTTTATCAAATTCTTTTTTTGCATCTGCAATGACTTTGTTCAGCTCTTCATCATATTTCCCGGTTTCATAATATTGTTTTACTACTTCTCTGGCCGTAGAAAGGTTTACGGGTTTTTCTGTTGCGCAGGAAAAAAGGAATAGAGTAAGAGAAAGAGTGAGAATTAGTTTAAAATATATTTTCATTAATAAATTATCAGTGTCACACTGAGCTCGTCGAAGTGTGACCGGTTTACTAAAGATTGCTTTGCCATCCTTCGACAGGCTCAGGATGACTCGCAATGACAGATCACTCGTCACTTTCCAAAGAAAAATACTAATGGTCGTTCGAGTCTTTTTGCCCATTCGGATTCATTGTGTTCTGCACCACGAGCATAAAAATAATCAAGATCGGTTCCGATTACATAACCCATTTGTGTCAGCTTGCAGAACATTTTTTGTCCACGAACTAATCCATCTTCGCCATGATCAACATAAAATTTAATATGTTTCTTTGTTCCAGTGTATTCATCCAGTACTTTAAAAACTTTATCATCATTATAATAAAAAGAGCTGGACATACATCCGGCCATCGAAAAAACTTCCGGATGTTTCCACGCAATCAGGAATGAAGCAAGTCCACCCATCGATGAACCCATGATTGCTGTATTAATATTATCAGAAAGTGTCCTGTATTTTGAATCCACAAACGCTTTCAGTTCTTCGATGATAAATTTTCTGTAATTCTCACCTTTTTCTGAATCGCTGTATTCTTCTAGACGATCGTTGGTGTTATTAATTCCTACGATAATAATCTCCTTGATTTTATACTCACTGATTAGTCGCGTTGCAGTTTCATCAACCTGCCAGTCCTTTCCAGCATACGAAGTTTTGGGATCAATAAGATTTTGACCATCGTGCATATAAAGGACAGGGTATCTTTTTGCAGGATTATCTTCATAGCTCGCCGGAAGCCACACGAAAAAATCACGTTTGATGTTTAGTATTGCCGAGTAAACATCGCGGTGAAAATCAACATTTCCAATTACGTGTATTTTCCCCGTGGTCTTCCTTTTTCGGAACTTTCGTTTTCTTTTAAATATTGCCATTTTCGAATATTATAAAATCAGCTTAAATAATTCACAAAAATAACCATCAACATCGGATTATTGAAGGATTTTTAGATGTGCTCAAAGACATCTTATTACAAATTTATAACAATTAACCAGAGCAAATAATGGATTATTAGTTCAAATTTGTGGATTTTAGCAGTAGCGTTTTAAATAATTATTCGGAAGAAATATGGCAGTTATAAAACCATTCAAAGCATTAAGACCCACAAAAGAAAAATCTCAACTTGTTGCTAGTGTTCCTTACGATGTTGTTAACAGAGATGAAGCTGCACACTTCGCTGAGGGAAATCCATTAAGTTATTTGCACATTACAAGATCAGAAATCGATCTGCCTGATGTCAAAGATGTTTACTCAAAAGAAGTTTATCTGAAAGCTAAAGAAAATCTAAACAGAATTATACAAGAAGCTCCGCTAAAGATGGATGATAAGCCCGCATTTTATCTTTACAGATTGATTATGGACGGTAGATCTCAAACGGGAATCTGTGCAACATTTTCCGTCGATGATTATGATAGTGATGTAATCCTTAAACACGAAAAGACAAGAAAAGTAAAAGAAGATGACCGAACAAATCATATCATTACCACTGAAGCTCAAACCGGAATTGTGTTTTTAACTTACCGCGGAGTAAAAAACGTTAATGATGTTGTTGACAAGACTATGAATGAAGTTAAACCAGAATACGATTTCACA
>CAZLJI010000485.1:0-2577 GCA_964559565.1 uncultured Ignavibacteriaceae bacterium
GAACGGGAAGTTTTGTTATTTCCGTAATTTGAGAGAAGGCAGATGTATAAACCCCAAGTGCCAGAAGAAAAATTTTGTAAATACTCTTCATATCGCACCTATAATTGTTACCCTGATAAATACAAAACTAAGAATTATTAAGGATAGTGTAAATAAAAATCTTTTGAATGAGGCGGGATTAATTTATGCCGGAAATTATTGGTTCGGAAAAAGCTGAATTTATTTCTTTTTTGGCCACTCTGCAAGTCTGTTATCTATTTTCAGCCTGATGAGTCCCTCGCCGGTTCCGATCCATATATTCGTGCCATCGAAATGAAAAGATAGAATAGATGACGAAGTAATGTTTAGTTCATTGAGATCAACTGAGGTTACCTGCCGCGTAACTCTGTTAATAATATATAAGCCTTTGCCGTACTCAAGTTTCTGCTGTTTGTCAAATTCATAAACTCCCACCCAGATGTAGTTGCCGATTCTGCAAAGAGAATAAATTCCGTTTCCGCCGAGCCCATTCCTTTTGTAAATCCTGTCCCAGTCGAATCTTCTATCGTGAATGTAAACACCTCCGAGATTGAAGTCAGGTTCTTCAGCAGTAATAAATTCATCTGTACCAAACCAGATGTTCCTTCCTTCAAAAAGAATTTTTGATACAGAAACTGTTTTACCTTCTTCCTTAAATGCTTTACTTTTATTGGAGAAATATCTCCAGGCTGATCGGTCAGAATGTTTTTTCTTTTTGTTGAAGATATGAACGCCTGATTCTGTTCCGAACCAAACAAGACTGTCACCATCAAGTTCAATTGATTTTATCGTGTTGGATTTTTGATCTGTTCCCTGGGTTCTGTCGATGTCTTCATACTTTCTGGTTTTAAGATCGAAGCGGGTTATGTTTCTGAATCTGCCAATCCATAAAACATTTTGCTTCTCATCATATTTAAGAGAACGAATCCAGTTTCCGAATTCACCGCCTTGAGCAAATTTTCTTTTGTCCCATCTGCCGCCCTTCTTAGTTAATGTAAACAAACCTTCTACAGAAGCAGCCCAGACAAAATTCTTACTCACTTCAACTGCATAGAAAAGATCATCGCTGAGGTTTCCGCTTTTTGTTGAATAGTTGGTCCATTTTCCGTCAGCAATTGAGTAACGATAGATTCCCTGCCCATAAGTTGATACCCACAGAAATCCTTCTTCCTCAGCTATATCAGTTACTGAAGCACCTTTTAAGAATATTTCATGGTCTTGTGCAAAGGAGTTGAGGGGAAAAATGATTAGTGCAAGAAAAAAAACAGTTCGAAGGTATAATGGTATAAAGGTATATGGTGCAAACGTAAAAAGCTTTTTTAAAATCTTATTACTTATCTCCTTATACCATAATAACTTTTTAACCATATCACAATTAATAACTTTCCGCAGCAGAAGGAAAGCTTCCTTTTTTTACATCTACTATGTATGATTTAACAGCTTTATTTATTTCTGCAGCCAGTTTGGAATAGTGTCGTACGAATCGTGGATGAAAATCAACATTTAGTGCAAGCATATCGGGAGTAACGAGAATTTGTCCGTCACAAAATTTTCCAGCGCCAATTCCAATTGTGGGAATATTTAGTGCAGAAGTAATTTTTTTTGCAAGAGAAGCTGGAATTTTTTCCAACACAACAGAGAACGCTCCGGCTTCTTCCAGAACTTTAGCATCCTCGAAAATTTCATCAGCTTCTTTTTTAGTCGTGCCGCGTTCTTTGTAGCTGCCGAACTGGTGAATACTCTGAGGTATTAAACCAATATGCCCCATCACAGGAATTCCATTCTCGGTAATTTTCTTCACAGTTTCTGCAACACGTTTGCCGCCTTCCAATTTTACTGCTGCTGCATGGGTTTCTTTTAAAATCCTTCCTGCATTTCGGAAACCATCATCCGCACCAAGCTGATATGACATAAAAGGCATATCAACAACAACCATTGCACGGTTGACTCCTTTGGTCACAGCCTTTGTGTGATAGATCATTTCATCCATCGTAACGGGAAGAGTGGTTTCATTTCCCTGGAAAACATTACTCAGTGAATCACCAACTAGAATAATATCAATTCCTGCTTCATCTAATAATTTCGCTGTGATAAAATCGTATGCAGTTAGCGCAGTGATCTTAACTTTTTTCTTTTTAAGAATATCGAGGGCTTTTGTAGTTACTCTTCTTATTTGTTGTTCAGTCGACATTAATTAACCTGTGAAATAGTTTCTGCAAATATTTCTTCTTCAAGCTTAACATTAAAGTGATTTTCAAATCCCTCTTTTATCGCAACAGATAATTTTTGATAATTTATCTTTTCATCAAGAATAGCTTCAAGCTCAGTAGTGGTTTCTTCAATTTCTTTTTTAATTTCTTCAAGCTTCTCATCGGAAAGATTCAAATAATCTATAATTCGTTTATGAAAATTTCCGCAAAGAATTGAACCGTGTTGTAGTATTACATTACTGATTTTCCGCTGAGCACTTCCAACCACCTTTTTTCCCTGATAATTAAGTTCATTCATTGCTGAAACTGCAAAGCATAATGTACTTTTGGTATCCTTATAGAATGTAGT
>CAZLJI010000486.1:0-2568 GCA_964559565.1 uncultured Ignavibacteriaceae bacterium
TGCAAAATCTTTAGCACTTCCAACATTTGAAAATGCTCCTATTTGAACTACAAAAACATCAACCGATTCCTGAATCGGAGCCTCAAATTTGAAACTGTCCTCGGGAGGAATTTCATCAAAGATGTAAAGACTATCTAAATCTTGTTTCTTTACTTGCGTCTCTTCCGCTGGGGAACAGGAAATAAAAACACTCAAGCCAATCAAAACCAGATTATATAATATTTTATAAGGACTCATATAGGTTTAAAGAAGGGATGGTTTCCCATCCCAATTAAATTAAAATAAAACATTATCAAGTGTTCCATACGGAATATTTGGAATTCCATATTTGCCCATAGAAACATCTTCTTTGAAAACCAGGCTTCCTGGAATTGTGGAGACATCAACTAAAGGAATTGAAGCGCTATATTTGTTATTAATTACTTTTATGAATTCATTTGCAATTATACCATAACCCTGGCTAGTTGGATGAATTCCATCTAGACTGAAAAAGTTTCCAGTAACATATGTTGCTGAAAAATTAACTCCATTAAAATTTATCCCGGTTGAATTATCTAATGAGCTAAATAAATCATCCCAATTGATAACTGAATAATTAAATGAAGCAGCCAGACTAGAAATAATCTGATTGTAACCAGCTCTCAAGGCTGAGTATGCAGCTATTTCAGTTGGATCCAATATTAAATTGTTCGGGAAAGGATTCTCAGGAGTTAGTCCAAATGGAAATGCTATATTCACACCTGGAGGAATTGGAATTCCATTGTCTGTATAATACTTACCTGTTTGGTCACCAAGTAAACTTGCTGCCGATGAACCACTTAAAGTAATAAACACATTCTTATTGATTAAGTCAGTTGCAGTAGCAATAGCAATTCCAGGAGCACTAGTAGTCTGATAAACTAATCCTTGAGCACCAGGAATTCCTGAAATAGCCTGTCCAACACTTGGACCAACAGTAGTAAAATGTGGAAATAATAAAGCATTCGGTATTCCGCCAATTACAACCTGAGTCCCAGTAGATTGTAAAGCCGTCAGTATTTGTGTGTACTGAGTTTGAAACACTCCAGGATCAGTTGGTGGAAATAGTCCACCTCTGGTTGCGAATGCAAGTATATCATTATTTCCAATCCATAAAGTAATTAAAGTTGGTTCTTGAGCAATCGCTAATTCTAATTGCGTTCCAAAGCCTCTTAATACTGCATCGAACAATGGATTCGGAACTCCAAAATTTGCAGTGTAACAAGTGTTAGCATTTCTTGCATTCAGGACATCATAGAGGAATGCACCTTTAATACCAAGGTTATTATAGGGTGCAGGATAAGTTAAGTTGGTTGGAGAGCCTTGTCCTGGATTAGTGTAAGTAGTAAATGGATTCAATGAAGCAATTTCTAATCTGCCAGCCGTTCCTGGCTCACTAAACGTAGCTTGCGCATAAGTTGCACCAACTTGTTTAGCGATAATATTTCCAAAAGAATACATTTGAGCAGATTTAAAAACCGAAGATGACTGCTCACCCATTGTTAAGCTATTTCCTACCGAAACAAATCTTGTAAAATCTGCAGTGCCCAGGTTTAACTCAGGCGCAGTTAAATCAGTATAATCTTCACATCCAATTATGACTAATGCAATAATAGAAAGAAGACTTAAGGATATTATTATTTTTTTCATTTTTGTTTCCTCCTTCTATTAAAAATTATAATATAAACTAAACGAAAATAAACTAGCAGAAGAATTGTAGGTTCCATTAAATTTGGAAGCAGATTCCTCATTACCTTCTTCATAAGGTGTGTAAATCTCACGAGAGTTGGTAACAGTCAATTCTGATGACCTTATGAATAGGTACGAACCACTGACACCAAAATTCTCTAATATCTTTGCATCAACACCGATGCTAAATCCCAATCTGTCTGCATCAGGAAGTGATGGACTCAAATATTCTGGCTGAACCGGCATCTTATCAAAATAAATTCCACCCAGAAATGATAATTCCTTGTTCAGAAAGTATTCAGCACCAAACCTGATTGCATAAGTATCTTCATAATCTCTTGGACGTGAAATGTCATCATAGGCAGGATCTTCAAAATCAACCGCTAATACATCATAACTTGACCAACCCACCCATTGAAAATCCGCAGACAGTTGAAGCTGTTCAATTACTCTATAACCGATACCGCCCTGTATATTCATTGGAGTCGTAAGTTCAGCAGATATATTTCCTGTTGGAAGCAATGCTGCGAGCTGCTCAGCTCCGGTTGATGATGCCGTTCCTTCGAACATATAATCGACTTCACTTTTGAATGAAGCACCAATTGATAATTCTTGAGTCGGTTTCCACATAATTCCTGCATTGTAACCAAAAGCTGATTTATCATCGCCTTCAAGATGAACAAAAGCATCACCTTCAAAAGGAGCTTGAGAATTTGCTTGCGCTATGGTGACTTCTGCGAAGCTATAGGAACCGCCGACACTTATCGAAAGATTTTCCATGATAGCCCAGGAAATTACTAATGGAAATGAAATCGTTTTCAACTCGGTTTCAACAGCTAAATATCTGCCCATCCAGTCTTC
>CAZLJI010000487.1:0-2566 GCA_964559565.1 uncultured Ignavibacteriaceae bacterium
CTTGAGTTAGATATAGTATATTTGAGATGGCATTTTTACCGTATACCGTAGCAATATACTCCCAGAAGAAATGTCCTATGAGAATTTTATCCTCGGCATTTAAACGCCCAAAATTGCGAAATCTTTCATATTCAATCCCATTTTCAAATTCTTCTCTGTGGTGCAGGTTTACATCACCCGACAAATGGGAGATAAGTCCGTAATAATACCAATCAGGTAAGTTGATCAGCACCATGTTTTGCAGTCTTTCCTGAATAGTGTTGCCATAGATTAATTCATTCAGTATAACTTCTGAGAGAGACATTTTAATACGTCTGTCAAAAGCGGCATGATCTCCGTCAAAATATACGAAAGCAATGTTGTCAACGATTGGGGTATATCCTCCTGTATTGTATTCCTCATCTACCTGAGTCAGATTTGATTGAAGAAAATCAGAATAGGTGTTGTAGATAACAAAAGTAATTCTTCTGCCTGATTGATAGTCAATTTTTTTTTCAATTTCTGAAAGATGATTTGCAGCATGGGTAAGTACATATTGAGCAAGGTTTTTCCCACCCATATAATAATACACTTCAAAATCGGTTGTCCGATAAAAATACCAATCGAATTTGTCGAACTGAACCCTGTTTTTGCCAAAATCGGTTTGAATACCTTGTGAAAATGAAAGATTTGCCGTTATAACAAAGCCTATTAAAAAAACGAGTATTGAACCTTTTATGAATCGCATATTAGAATGGGTGAATAACCTTGTTAAATCAGCAATAAAACACTTTCAATTTTAATTCAAAAATACAATTTGTTTTGTAAAAACAGAGCAAAATAGCTGAAAAATTCATACCACGAAAGCATATTGAACATTATGGGTTAATGATTTGGTATATTTTTTAAATTTGCATTCTTATTGAATCATTTAATATGAATTCAAAATGAGCATTAAAGAGATTAAAAAGCAGGTAATAGAGGAATTTAGTATTTTCGATGATTGGATGGATAGGTATGACTATTTGATTGAACAGGGAAAGAGTCTTCCTCCTCTGGACGATAAATTCAAAACAGATGAGAATATCATACAAGGTTGTCAGTCGAAAGTATGGTTGCATGCATGGCAAAATGAAGATGGTAAATTGATGTTTGCAGCCGACAGTGACGCTATCATTACCAAGGGAATGATTGCCCTTTTAATCAGGGTTTTTTCCAATCAGCCGGCTGAGGAAGTGGAGAAGGTAGATATAGACTTTCTGAATGAAATCGGTTTGAAAGAACAACTCTCGCCTACCCGTTCCAATGGTTTACATGCCATGGTCAGACAGATGAAGTATTATGCTATTGCCTTTCGTTCAAAAAAATAAATCACGACCTATGATAATTAAAAATAACTCTGACAAAAATGAACTGGACAACCAGATAACGGAACAACTAAAAACAGTTTATGATCCAGAAATCCCAGTAGATATTTTTGAATTGGGTTTGATATATGAATTACACATTAATGCACAATATCATGTTCGCGTGATTATGACACTTACCTCCCCAAATTGCCCTATAGCTGATAGTATTCTTGAAGAAGTGAAGACAAAGTGTAGTCATATCAAAGAGGTCAAAAGTGTCGAAGTGGAACTTACCTTCGAACCTCCCTGGTCAATGGATATGATGTCGCTGGAAGCCAAGGTTGAACTTGGATTTATATAATTTGAATGCTTATCTTTTTCGAATAAACTAATCGGAGACATCCTCATCATAAGCCGGTAAGCTGAGTGAAACGGCATCAATAACTTTTACCGTTTTGAGATGATCATCGCAAATGTGTGCTTCAACAGCAGCTCCATTAAAGACTTTCCAAGACAGTGCTGAGGCAAAAAATGACAGCAGGGCGTTGCTTTCCTTGTTGTCCTGCATTTCCTCCTTTACTACCATCCGTAATAAAAAGGTATCATTGCGTTTATCCAGTTGTATTGTTTTTTCGGTGCCATCATAGAAACCTGCTTCAACCAGATATTCTCCCAATTTATTTGCATCCTCCAAAGCTACATTTCTTGTATAATACAGATCACCGTTATTGAAACTTAAATGTGACCCCAGATCATTGCAACCAAATAAAAGCAGAAATGAAATGGACAATAAAATAATTCTGTTCATATTCTGAATAATTTATTAAGTTCAAAGGTAATGATATTTGCTAACCTGATAAATTCCGTGAAAGATTTGTTCGGATCAACAGGAAATATGGAACTTTGCACCTGAATTTTTAAAAAGGATTAATATGTTAGCTTATGTATTTCCCGGACAGGGAGCTCAGTTTGTAGGAATGGGTAAGGATTTATATAATGAAACTCCTATAGCGAAAGATTTATTTGAGAAGGCAAATGAGATTCTTGGTTTCAGAATAAGTGACCTGATGTTTGATGGAACGGAGGAAGATCTGAGACAAACAAAAATCACTCAACCGGCAATTTTTATTCACTCTGTTGCTACTTATTATGCAAAGAAAACAGAGGAAGTTCCGGACATGGTTGCAGGGCATTCGCTTGGAGAGTTTTCTGCGTTGGTAGTGGCATCAGCTTTAAGT
>CAZLJI010000488.1:0-2560 GCA_964559565.1 uncultured Ignavibacteriaceae bacterium
TTTTCATTATCTGCTTATTGAACTTAACGACTTTACCTTTAACTTTTACAATCTCACCGTTAAGTGATGACTTGTCACCATATATCTGCTGAATAGTTTTACCATCGCTTAAAGGCTCAATTTTAATTTCCTGCTTTTCAGTTGATTGAACTCCTGAGTGAATTTTTTTCATTTCATCTGGAGTAGGGGATTTACGAGCATCCTCGACAAATAAAATTTCGTCAAATGATTTGTCGATATTATCACTCTTGAAATCTTCCATGACCATATATCTTGAGAAATAAACAGTCTCACCAATTTCAATTTCCATCGTTGGAACTGCTATCCAAAAATCATTTTTATTTTCTGTAACTTGTAAATAAGTGTATCCTTTAGACGGAATTTTGTCGATTACCTTTCCAATATGTGGCTCACTCTTCATTGCTTCTTGTTCGGTTAATTCGTGCTTTTCTTCATTTGCACATCCAACTAAGATCATAAAAGAAATTAAAATAAGGGATAATACTTTCATTTTTTTTTCCATAATTATGTTAATAAATAATAATTTTAAATATACTCAATCAAAGGAATATATTTTTGGTTGAAATATTACTCTAACTCTTCATAAAAGGATAGGGTAGTTAACTATAAATTATTTTAAATCATTTTTTATTATCTTTTTGATGAAAATATTTAAACAGTTAATACATCATGCTTAAAAATTGTATTCTTGGCTTATTTCTAGTAATACTTAATAACCATTCATTCAGTCAGAACTTTTGGGAAAGAATTCCAAGTCCGACAGATAACTTCCTTAGAACATTACATTTTTCTGACAGCCTGACAGGCTGGGTTGGGGGAGATTCTGGTTCAATATTTTATACAAGCGATGGAGGATTGAATTGGATTCAGCAGGAGACGAATACAACCAGTAAAATAATGCGCCTCTTTTTCCTGGATGATAACAGAGCCTGGGCTTTGGCTTGGGCTGATGCAGGTTCTGGTGATAATTCGTTCTTTGGGACGGAAATTCTTAAAACGACTGATGGCGGTGATAACTGGAGTCTTGAACAGTACAGAGACGAAAATATTTTTTTAAGAGGAATTAATTTTTTAGATACTCTAAAAGGATTTGCAGGTGGTGTGCCGGGACAATTTTTGCAAACAACAGACGGCGGTTTAAACTGGGAGCCTGCAAATATTGACTCGGGGGTATTTTCACATTTCCCAGTTATAGATTTTAAGTTTTATAATCAATCATATGGTTTCGCATGCGGTGGTCGTTTTGATATTGCCGGAGTTATCTGGCGGACAACTAATGGAGGAGAAAGTTGGGCTCCCCTAGACGCTCAATATTCACCTGCAGATGAGGTTTGGGATATTCATTTCTTCGATTCACTTCATGTTATGGGTATTGGTGGTGATCCGGATTTATTCGGGGTCGGGATTATGCATTCAACCGATGCTGGTATCTCCTGGAGTTATGAAGAAATTGGAGTGTTCGGTCAGGCATTAGCACTCTCATTCAGAACTGAGAATGAAGGCTGGGCAGTTGTGCCGCAATCTGAAACTTTTGTTGCTACTTTTGATTATGGAGTTAGCTGGCTTGCCTATCCAACACCTGACAGCTCGAAATTATACGACATACAGTTTACCGATTCTCTCACCGGTTATGCAGTTGGTGAGGAAGGAATTGTCGCTAAATATAAATATCAACCTCCAGACTTTGTTAATGAGGAGTTCTCAACAATAGTTGAAAATTTTATTCTATACCCAAACTTTCCAAACCCTTTTAACCCAGCAACTACTATCAGCTTTAATTTATCAGAACCAGGGCAAGTATCATTAAATATTTATGATGTTCTGGGAACAAAAATAACTACACTTTTAGAAGAGTATAAATCGAATGGTAATCATAGTGTGATTTGGAATGCCGAGAATGAACCAAGTGGTGTATATTACTTTCAGTTGAACATAAACGGAAAACTCGCTACAAGAAAGATGTTGCTGCTTAAGTAATCTGATAATTAACCAGATTAAGAACTGTCCCTCGTAATTTTATCGAAGAAGGATCATCTTCTTTGTCTCTGTAAATGAATCTGTCTGTAGTTGGTAAAAATAGATTCCTGAAGATGGAAGATGTTTGATGGTAGATGAATTAAACTTTACTTCATAAGTTCCAGGTTGTTTATCTTCGCTAACCAATATAGCTACTTCATTACCCAGTACATCAAATACTTTTAGTGTTACAAATCCGAAATCGGAAATCCGAAATCGGATATTTGTGCCGGGATTAAATGGATTCGGATAATTCTGCTCTAATCTGAAATCAGAAATTATCCCGGTAGTCTGCTCAACAGTCACTAATGAAATTTCTATTCGAGCTGTCCAAATTTGATAGACACCAGTTCTGTTGTCCATCCAAACAGGCCAAAGTGAACTATTTGATGATGTAATTGAAATATTATCTCCCTGATAACCCTGTCCCAATCCGCCAATCGGAATTGGTTTGAAGTTTTGATCGCTGATTTCAAATTCACGCCAGTTATCGCCACCATCTTCAGAGCGCGCAAGCAATACT
>CAZLJI010000489.1:0-2549 GCA_964559565.1 uncultured Ignavibacteriaceae bacterium
CATCCTGACTATGAATTATTTATGACTGGAATTCATGCAATCCGCGGGGTTTCATGTTCTGACTGTCATATGCCATACAAGAGTGAAGGTGGAGTTAAGTTCACAGATCATCATATTCAATCACCACTAAATAATGTTGCAAACACGTGCCAGGTCTGTCATCGTGAAGATACAGAAAGATTATTGCAAGATGTTTATGACAGGCAGGATAGAATTGAAGAGATAAGAAGGATTGCAGAAAAAACTTTAGCTGCTGCACACATCGAAGCAAAAGTTGCGTGGGATAATAGTGCCACTGAAAGTCAGATGAGACCAATTCTAACTTTAATTCGTCACTCACAATGGAGATGGGATTGGGTTGCCGCTGCAAATGCACTTGGTTTCCATGCACCTGTTGAAGCACTGCGAGTACTTGGAACATCAATCCAAAAAGGTGAACAAGCAAGAAGAGAACTCGCGGCATTGTTCGTTAAGCAAGGCTGGAAATATCCTGTTGATCTTCCGGATATTTCTACAAAAGACAAAGCACAAAGATTTATCGGACTAAATCCCGAAAAAATGAATGCTGATAAAGAAGAATTTCTAAAAACCACAACGGTTAAGTGGGATGAAGAAGCAAGGGAAAGACAGGGATATTTGTTCGAGTACAAAATCAAGGATGAGTAATCAACATCGCTTGTAATATTCCGAAGTCCGGAAAATTATGTTCCTATTTCAGGGAAATAAACAAATAAAGTGTTAAAGATTTCTGAAATTTTGCAACATTTTACCCGGCATTATCATTGCTTGCTATTAATGAATTATTTATTTTTGTTTTGAAATGAAGATAAAAAGAATATTAATATTAACAGTTACTTTCACCTTTCTGGTATCCACAACCGGATTGCCCGTGTTTTACCACTATTGTGAAATGATGGATAAATAGTCTTTTTCTGAATGTGAAATGTGCAAGATGGAAACCGGGGAAGTCGAGAAAACATCTTGCTGTTCTGAGACGATTCCTGAAAGCATTCTCCAGCTTACTGATACGAAATCCAAATGTTGTGTTGATGAGTTCGATTACAAAAAGATTGAAGATAATTTTTCATCTAGTAATAACACATTCTCAACGGCCAATAGTATCATTATTTTAGATTCTAATCTCGATGCTAATGATACTGAACTGAAGAAAAATCACTCACAAAATTTAAATTACAATCTCCCTCCGCCCAAGTTCGGTAAGGAACTACTTAATTCAATCCACCAGCTCAAACTGGATTTACCTGTCTGTTAGTCTTCTTCATTTAATGAAGAAAATTTTCTTGCAGCATTAAACAACTGCAAATTAATATATTAAAGAAAGGACAGGAAAAAATGAAATCATTAATAATTATGATTCTCACTTTTCTCGTCATTGATGCCGGAATAGCGCAGACGTTAAAAGGAATAATTTACGAGATAGATGAGAAACAAAACAAAGTTCCGCTTATTGGAACGAACATTTTCTGGGAAGGAACCCAAATAGGAACTACGTCAGATAAGCAAGGATTATTTGAACTTGAAAAAATAGAATCTGATCAACTTCATTTAATAGTGAGTTATATCGGTTATCAGCCGGATACAGTAGAAGTTGCACCTGAGCAGAATAACATTGAAATTGTTTTATCTGTGAACAGAGAAATGAAAGAAATTGTTGTAACAGGAACATCATTATCAAAATATTTCGATGAACTTGACGCAAAGCCAACCGAAATAATTACGAGCAAAGAATTGCTTAAAGCTGCTTGCTGTAATTTATCTGAAAGCTTCACTACGAATGCAAGTGTTGATCTCCAGTTTCAGGATGCAGTTACAGGTGCAAAGCAAATTCAATTGCTACGTCTAGCAGGAATCTATACTCAAATGATGTTTGAAAACGTACCAACATTGAATGGAATTACAAACACATTTGGTTTAGGCTATGTACCGGGTCCCTGGCTGACATCCATAAGTGTTTCAAAAGGAACTGGTTCTGTTGTGAATGGTTATGAGTCTATTACCGGACAAATTAATTTGGATTATAAAAAGCCGGATGATATTGAACGATATTACTTCAATGCATTTCAAAGTTCACATTTCAAAACTGATCTGAATGCAAATGCAGCGGTTCAATTATCAGAAAATCTTTCTACTATGCTACTGGCTCATACAGATTTTGTGACTAAGACTTTTGATGACAATATGGATTCGTTTGCAGATCAGCCAGAAGTGAAACAATTTAATTTTATGAATCGATGGAATTACCATTCATTTACAGGATACGATTCACAGTTCGGAATTCAGGTTATTAATGAACAGAGAAACGCCGGACAAATTTCTGAATCTCATTCAAGCAGTCATTCAGGTCACTTGTATGATATTGATGTTGATACGAAGAGATATGAACTATATGCTAAAAACGGTTATGTGTTCAATGCAGAGCCTTACACCAGTATGGGCTTAATCCTCAATGGACAATATCAGGATCAGACTTCTTTGTTTGGTTTGAGACCATACGATTCAAAGCTGAGATCTTTCTACTCAAAGCTTAT
>CAZLJI010000490.1:0-2548 GCA_964559565.1 uncultured Ignavibacteriaceae bacterium
TCCTCAAAGGAAAGATGTTCAAGCTCTTTTCCGGTCAACTTAAAGTAAGCTGTTCGAAGTGCTGCTTCCATCACGCCGCCACTGGTTCCAAATATTGCAGCCGCACCTGTTGATTCACCAAGAGGATTATCAAACTCACTATCCGGCAGATCATTAAAATCTATTCCAGCTATCTTGAAAAATCTCACAAGCTCTCTTGTAGTAAGCACAGCGTCAACATCCTGCCTGGCTGCATTTGATAATTCAGGACGATCTGATTCATATTTCTTTACTGTGCAGGGCATAATCGAAACAACATAAATGTCTTCTGGAGTTATTCCCATCTTCTTTGCATAGTATGATTTTAAAACTGCTCCTTCCATTTCGTGTGGGGACTTGCAGGTTGAAACGTGATTTAAAACTTCCGGCCTGTTCATTTCAACATATTAAACCCAGCCTGGACAGCAGCTTGTGAACATCGGAAGACTTCCGCCATACTGGATTCTGTTAATCAACTCAGTTGCTTCTTCCATAATTGTAAGATCGGCAGCAAAATTTGTATCGAAGACTTTGTTGAATCCTAATCTTCTTAAACCTGTAACAAGCAAACCCGTAACGTCAGTTCCGAGAGGCATATTAAATTCCTCGCCAAGTGAAGCACGAACTGCAGGTGCAATCTGAGCAATGCAGTATTTCTTTTTATCATAACTGGCATTTGCCACTTCTTTGATTGTACTTTTTTCTCTGAGTGCTGCAGTTGGACAAACAAGAATACACTGTCCGCACAAAATACAATCGCTTACATTCAACCCTTTGTTATACGGAGTAGTTACGATTGAAGTAAAACCTCTTTTTGTAAAATCTATCGCACCAACCTTCTGTACTTCGTGGCAAACACGGACGCATCTTCCGCAAAGAATACATTTTGCAGGATCGCGTTCCATCGATGCACTTGAGATATCAATCGCATGGCATTTTGTTTCTCCAATATATCTGTGTTCACGGACTCCATATCTTTCTGATAAATCCTGAAGCTCGCAGTTTTTATTTCTTACGCAGATCAAACAATCCTGCGGATGATTTTCAACAAGTAATTCAACAATAGTTTTTCTTGCTTTGCGAACTCTTGGTGAATCTGTTTCAACAACCAAACCTTCGCTAACTGGATAAGCGCACGAAGGAGTTAATCCTCGGAAACCTTCAACTTCAACCACACAAATTCTGCAAGCACCGGTCGGATCAAGATTTTTCAGATGGCAGAGTGTTGGTATTGATATTCCAACTGACTTTGCGGCATCAAGAATTGTCATTCCTTCTTCTGCATTTACTTTTATTCCGTTTATTTTTAACTGAACCATTTATAACTCCAAAAGATCAATTCTTCATCATTCCGAACTTGTTTCGGAATCTTTCAAATTATTTTCACTAAAGACCCTGAAACAAGTTCAGGGTAAAACACTAATTAATATTTATCGCATCGAAGCGGCAGATTTCAAAACACATTCCGCACTTAATACACTTATTATCCAGGATGTAGTGGGCTTGACCTTTTTCACCAACAATTGCTTCAACCGAACATTTCTTCACACACAAGCCGCAGCCTTCACATATCTCATTGTCAATTGAAAAAGTCAACAATTCCTTGCAAACGCCTGATGAACATTTTCTATCATAGAGATGTTCTTCATACTCGTGACGGAAATATCTTAGCCCTGATAGAACAGGATTTGGTGCTGATTGTCCCAATCCACACAACGAAGTATCTTTAATTACATCAGCTAATCTTTGCAGGTGAATCATTCCTTTAAATCTCTGTAGTTGATCAAGCTTGCTTCCATCGCTCCCATATCGTTTAGGAATTCGTTCGATGATTTCGAGCATTCGCTTCGTGCCTTCTCGGCAAGGAACGCACTTGCCGCAGCTTTCCTCCTGGATGAATGTTAAAAAATATTTTGCAACATCAACCATGCAGGTCTCCTCATCCATCACAACAAATCCGCCAGAACCCATCATTGCACCGACTTCTTTTAATGATTCATAATCAACAGGTGTGTCAATCACACTTTCAGGTAAGCATCCGCCAGATGGTCCACCGATTTGAACTGCTTTAAATTCTTTTTTATTAGGAATTCCTCCGCCAATCTTAAAAACAACATCACGTAGAGTTACACCCATCGGAACTTCAACCAATCCGGTGTTTTTAATATTTCCACTGAGTGCAAATACTTTTGTGCCTTTTGATTTTGCCGTTCCGATCGTTGCAAACTTTTGCGCACCCATCATAATTATCGGGGGAACATTTGCATAAGTTTCAACATTGTTGATTACTGTGGGTTTGCCGAACAATCCTGACTCAACTGGATACGGCGGACGAGGTTTAGGCATTCCACGTCTTCCTTCAATCGATCCAATAAGCGCTGTTTCTTCTCCGCATACAAACGCACCAGCGCCTTTTTTAATTTTTATGTGAAGAGAAAAACCGCTGTTGAGAATGTTGTTGCCAAGTATTCCGTACTCTTCACATTTTGCAATTGAGTTCTGTAATCTTTCAATAGCAAGAGGGTATTCA
>CAZLJI010000491.1:0-2538 GCA_964559565.1 uncultured Ignavibacteriaceae bacterium
GCAGCATAAGGAAGAATAATAAGTTGTATTACCGGCAAAGCAAAAATCATTCTTAGAATAAGTTTATCACGAAAGATTTGTAAAAATTCTTTTCTTAATAAAAATTTTAATGTTCTCATTATAATCTGATCTTAAATCGTTTTATACTTATTATTAAAAATGTTCCGGTCATTGCTAATAGAATCAATAATTCTTTCCAGATTTGTTCCATTCCAATTCCTTTTATCATTATATTTTTTACGATTATGATGTACCATTTTGCAGGTACTAAATTGGCTATTATTTGCAGGAGTGTGGGCATGTTTGCAATCGGAAATGCATATCCACTTAACATAACTACAGGAAGCATTAAGCCAAGCAGAGAAATGAGCATTGCTGCCTGCTGTGTTTCTGTAACAGTTGAAATCAGAATCCCGAGTGATAGTGCACAAAAAATATAGATAATTGTAGAAGCAATTAGTAAGCACAAACTGCCCTCGATAGGAAGTCCGAGTACAAAAACACTTAGTATTAAAATCGTTGCAACATTAATTAATGATATGATAAAGTATGGAATCACCTTACTTATAACCACAAGCCATGGTTGCATTGGTGAAACAAGAAGTATTTCCATCGTTCCCAATTCTTTTTCTCTTACGATTGCAATTGAAGTCATCATTGCTGAGATGAGTAAAAGAATCATTCCCATTACGCCGGGTACTGAAGTGTAAGCACCTTTTAACTGCGGATTATAAAGCATCCGCATTTCTGTATTAATAGTATATGGTGATTTATTTTGTCGATTCAACTCATTTTGATAATCTCTTACAATCGAACTTAAATAATTTGTAAGAGTGGTTGCCTGGTTTGGATCAGTTGCGTCTGCAATGATTTGAAGCTGTGCTTTGTTTGAATGTGATAATTCATTTTGAAAATTTTGCTGAAAAACAACTGCTAACTTAATGTTGGCCGACTTGAATGCTTTTTCAATTTGATCATTCGATGTAATAGTCCGGTCAATATCAAAATACTGAGAGCTTTCTATTTTGGTAATTATATTTTGTGTGACTTCATCTTTTGAATTATCCAGTATGGCAATATTTGCATTTCGTACTTCGGTTGTAATAGCAAATCCAAAAATTAGAAGCTGAACAATCGGCAAACCAATCAATACCAGCATCGATCGTGTATCGCGCAGTATATGATGAAATTCTTTTTGAATAAATGTTATTAATTGTTTCATTAAAAATTATTCTCCGCGTTTTGCATCGCGTGCAAGCATAATAAATACTTCATCCATCGAGTGAGCATTAAATTTTTTCTTTAATCCTGCTGGTGAATCAAGAGCTTTTATTACTCCATCAACCATAATGGAAACACGATCGCAATACTCGGCTTCGTCCATATAGTGTGTAGTTACAAAAACTGTTATACCGTGGTGTGATGCCTCATAAATCATATCCCAGAATTGTCTTCGTGTAATCGGATCGACACCGCCTGTTGGTTCATCAAGAAAAACAATTTTTGGAGTATGAAATATTGCAATGCTGAATGCAAGTTTTTGTTTCCATCCAAGCGGAAGAGAACCAACTAATTTATCAGCTTCATTTTTCAGATTTAATTTATTGATAAGTTCACTGCGTCTTTTTTCAATTTCATTATCCGATAAACCATATATTCCGCCAAACAATTGAATGTTTTCATTGATGTTTAAATCTTCGTACAAAGAAAACTTCTGACTCATATAACCAATACTCTTTTTAATTTTTTCAGTTTCCTTGTAAACATCAAATCCTGCAATTGCAGCATTACCGCTGCTTGGTTTTGAAATTCCTATTAACATTTTCATAGCCGTGGTTTTGCCTGCACCATTTGCGCCAAGAAAACCAAATATCTCACCTTTAAAAACTTCAAAAGTAATTTCATTAGCAGCGATAAAATCACCAAACTTTTTAGTGAGCTTATCGGTTTTAATTACAATTTCATTATTCATTTTATTTTTCATTAAAATCTATTTACTTGTCATTCCAGTGAAAACGTGAATCATAACTTAGACACAAAATGGGTTACCACCCTCGTGGGAATGACCAAAGCATATTTTCGATTTTCCTCTTAGCGTCAGGTTTAGCTTTTCATTAACTGCATAAAACGGTCTTCAATGCCAGGTTTAATTAATGAAATCTAAAGTTCAGCGTGATTTTGTAAATATGATTTCAAATTATTCATATCCGGATGTTCTTCATTTAAAACGAGATGATGATAATCTCCAAAAGCAAAACAGGATTCTGTTTTGGAGTAAGCTCGTAAATCGTTTAAAAGATTAAACATACTTTCTGATCTTACAGCAAAGAGAGTTTTATCAAATCTATTAACAATATTTTGCGGGGTATCAATCTCTAAAATTTTGCCTGTTTGAATAAGAGCAATCCTATCGCACAGATTTGCTTCATCCATATACGGAGTTGAAACAAGAATACTGATACCTTGAGCTTTCAACCGCTTTAACATTTCCCAGAATTCTTTTCGCGAAACCGGATCAACACCGGTTGTTGGTTCATC
>CAZLJI010000492.1:0-2535 GCA_964559565.1 uncultured Ignavibacteriaceae bacterium
ACGGGGACTCGAACCCCGACACCTCTCGGTACTAGATCCTAAGTCTAGCGCGTCTGCCAAATTCCGCCATTCTCGCAGATTTGTTATTTTTGAGTGTAATACTCAAGAAAATTGGCTACAAATATACTGTCAGAGCACTTGTATAACAATTCTAATTGTGCTTCACAGCAAGCGGCTGAGTGACAATAGTAAATTTGAAGTTTCGATTCGAATATTGTCTTCCAAGCGAATTATTATACTTAGTTTTGCAGAAACAAATCAAATATTAAAAAGTTGTTATGGATAAATTTATAATCACAGGTGGTGAAAGACTTTCGGGAAGCGTAAAAGTAAGTGGTTCAAAAAACTCTTCACTTGCTTTAATGCCTGCTTCAATTCTGGCATCTGGAAAATCTGTTCTCAAAAATACGCCTGAGCTGAATGATGTTTATACGATGTTAAAACTATTAAAACATCTCGGTGCAGAAATCATTTTTAAAGATGAAGTTCTTGAAATTAATGCTTCAGGGATAAATGATTTTACGGCTCCATATGAGCACGTGAAAAAAATGCGAGCTTCCATTTATGTCCTCGGTCCATTATTGGCAAAATTTGGGAAAGCAAAAGTTTCATTGCCCGGTGGTTGTGCCTGGGGACCACGACCTGTAAATCTTCATCTCGAAGCGATGAAAAAATTAGGCGCTGATATTGATTTAAAAGATGGGTATATAATCGCTGAAGCAAAAAAATTAAAGGGTGCAAAAATTAATTTTGACGTTTCATCAGTCGGGGCAACTGGTAATGCAATGATGGCTGCTGTTTTAGCAAAGGGAACAACATTAATTAATAATGCAGCGATCGAACCGGAAATTACTCAGCTTGCAGATTATTTGGTGAAAATGGGCGCAAAGATTAATGGAATTGGGACGAATACGCTTGAGATACAAGGAGTCGAGAATTTTCATCCAACAGAAATAACAACGATTCCTGATAGAATAGAAACCGGAACTCTTCTAATTGCTGCTGCCATAACAAATGGCAACATCACTTTAACTGAAGCTTCATCGGAACATCTTGAAGCTGTTTTGTTAAAGCTTGAAGATTGTGGTTGTAAAATAATAAGAGAACCTGGCAAGATTTCAATTGATGCAAGAAATATCGAACTAAATCCAGTTTCGATTACTACTTCAATTTTTCCGGGATTCCCAACTGATATGCAAGCTCAATGGACAGCACTTATGTCAATCGTGAATGGTGTATCTACTGTTACTGATACAATTTATTTTGATAGATTCAAACACGTTCCGGAATTGAATAGACTTGGTGCTCAAATTGTTCTCGACCAGAACACGGCTGTCATTACTGGAGCAAAAAAAATCAAAGGTGCTAAAGTAATGTCAACTGATCTTCGCGCAAGTGCAAGTCTTGTTTTGGCTGGATTAATTGCGGAAGGAACAACCGAAGTTCTGCGGGTCTATCATCTTGACCGGGGATACCAGAGAATCGAAGAAAAATTAAAATCGCTTGGAGCTGATATTCAAAGAGTAGAAAGCAAGGAATATTAAATTTTAATTATGTCAAATATTTTTAAAAAAAATAATTACTTAGCTTTATACTTATTTATAATTGTAGTTATTAATCTTTTTCTCCAGACTCTGCCTCTGACAAATGTATTTGGATACGAATTCTCTGCCATAAATGCTTTATTGCTATCATTCTTATCCGGTTTATTCAGTATCTCTTTTATAAAATCCCTTGTAAGAGAAAATCATAAGTTTAATATTGAAAATTATTTATCAGCATTAAGATGGATGATTTTTTTACCTTTTGCAATTTCAGTTGTCAACTCAATCATTTTTGGATTTTGCTCTTTTACAGATGGACTCCTGTTTTATTTAGCAATTACTTTCCCTTCAGTTATAATAGGAAGTGCTATTGGGACATCTGCTTACTTTTTAGTAAATAAATTCAGAGTCATTTCTTTTATAGGTTTTTATTTACTGATTTTAATTATTCCAGTTCTTGAAATCTATTTTAATCCGCAAATCTATCTTTACAATCCGCTGTTTGCTTACTTCCCTGGAGCGATTTATGATGAAGGTTTGAGTGTGGATCTCAAGCTAACTTCATACAGAATTTTTAATGTAATCTTTTTCCTGAGCATACTTGTTTATTTAATTAAATATCAATTTAAAAGCTTATCAAAAATGAGACGCAAATCCTTTTTGTTTCTGTCAATCGGGATAGCAGCAATATTTTATTTTTTCATTTCTCCACAAATAGGATTTACTACTACAGAATCAAGATTGAATAATGAACTTTCATTTCAAGTTGAGTCAAAGCACTTTATAATTCAAGCTGACAGGCGAATTACTAAGGAAGAACTTCAGCAAATTGTCGTGAACCAGGAATACTATTATTCACAGCTCAGTAAATACTTTGCCGAAGAACCTGAGATAAAAATAAATTCATACATCTTTTTTGATAGCGAACAGAAAAAAAATCTTTTTGGATCGGGTGCAGCTGATGTTGCTAAGCCATGGTTAAATAGTATTT
>CAZLJI010000493.1:0-2530 GCA_964559565.1 uncultured Ignavibacteriaceae bacterium
GAGTATAGCTGGGAAAAATCTGCAACTCTTATCAACGATTATCGAAATGCTTTTTGTTCTTTGATTTCAAAGGGAAACAAAGTTGCATTTCTATTAGAGAATTGTCTTGAAATGGCTTTACTTGATCTTGCCTGCCTTACAGGTGGGATCGTTAACGTGATGATTCCCGGAAATTCTGTTACTGAACACATTCGTTTTATTCTTCAGCAGAGCAAGGCTTCAGTTCTGATAACCCATAATGAAAAACAGCTTTCAAAAATAAAGTCATTGAAAAATGAACTTCCCGAATTGAAAACTGTAATTCTTCTCGAAGGAAATTCCAGTGAAGAATGGGTAATTAATTTCGAAGAGTTTATTAAATCAAGAAAGGAAGTTCAAAGAGAATTTGAAATAGGGATGAACGAACTCGCCACAATTATGTACACTTCTGGAACAACCGGTGAACCCAAAGGAATAATGTTCTCACAGATGAATATTGTTTACAAAAGATTCTGCCGTGCTATGGCAATTCCTGAAATTGGTGAAGAAGACAGGTTCATTGCTTTTCTTCCGCTGTATCATACTTTCGGAAGATACCTTGAGATGACTGGCTGCGTTTTCTGGGCTGCGGAATATTGCTTCCTCGAAAATCCATCCGTTGAAGCAATGATTTCAAATATGCAGCTTGTCAAGCCGAGTGTTTTCATCAGCATACCAAAAAAATGGATGCAACTCTATGAATACATCACAAGCAAAGTTGACATTGAGCTTGATGATCATCAGAAAATAAAAAGTGAACTCGACAAAGCAACTGGCGGTCAGTTGAAATGGGGACTTTCTGCTGCAGGATATTTACCCCCTGATATTTTTATGTTCTTCCAGAAGTACGGTGTTGAGCTTATGAGTGGATTTGGAATGACTGAAGCAACAGGAGGAATTACAATGACTCCCTGGAAAAGATACAAACCAAATTCTCTCGGCAAACCATTACCGGGGATAGAAATAAAACTTGGTGATGATGGTGAAATACTTGTTAAAGGCCCTTATGTAATGCTCGGTTACTATGACACAGAAAATTCAGAAACATTTACTGAGGATGGATGGCTGCCAACCGGCGATGTTATGAAAATGGATGAGGATGGTTTCATTCAGATCATCGACAGGAAAAAAGAAATTTATAAGAACATAAAGGGCGAAACAATCGCTCCGCAGAAAATTGAAAACCTTTTCCGTGACTTTGAAAACGTTAAGCAGGTTTTTCTTGTCGGCGATCACCGGCAGTTCAATACAGTTCTTATACATCCAAACTATGAAGACAAAAGTTCACCTTTGCACGATATGGATGAAAAGCAAAAGCAGGAATATTTTTCTTCACTTATTGTAACCGTCAACAAATTCCTCGCGCCTTTCGAACGCATTCTCGATTTTAGATTCATTGACAGACCATTTGATGACCAGCACGGCGAACTTACTCCAAAGCATACTTACAAGAGAAAAGTTATTGAGAAAAATTTCTCTGAGCTGATTGATTCTATGTATGTTAAAAATGATACCAGCGTTTTTGCAGGAGTAACCGAAGTGAAAATTCCAAATTGGTTTTTAAGAGAGAAGGGTTGTCTTGGCAGAGATGTGATTGCCAATGAAAAAGGTATTTCAATTCCGAAGCTCAATCTTTCATTAACTCTTTTCAGGACAGAAGAAAAAAATATTATCCGAATTGGAAGTTATAATTATTCAGTTAATACTCCATTCATAGATTTTCAGCTGCTTCTGATTGACCCGTTATTATGGATTGGTAATGATGAGCTGACTGCATTTACAGGAAATTCAATTGTCCAATGGCACAGACAAATTAAAGAGTCTCTCCAGATCAGGTTCATTTCGGCTGCAGTAAAAACCAAGCCGAAAGAGATTGAGCTGAAACAATTCAATAAAATTATATTGTCATCAGAATATTCGCTTCAGGGAATTCATTTGGCTTATATGATGTTCTTATCAGATGACGTTGATTTGTCTCTCGATTATTTCAACAGGATACTGGATGATCCAAAAAATAATCATTATCGTTTGGTCTTCAATCTTCTTGCAAGACCCGTAAGAACATCAAACATTGAAATAAAACGAAAACAGTTTGCCTCTATAATAAAAGGCTCTGATGAAAGAAAATTCGGCGAATTATTTAATTCATTTATCGGTGAGGATAAACACTTACTAAATTCTGAACTTGCTCATCATATCGCAGTTAATTCCAAGGGTGAAAAAAGATTAGATACCATCGAGCACTTCATTTCAAGTGAAGTAAAACAGATAAGCAAGGATGATTCGCTGGACCAAACAAATTTTATTCATTTCTTTGAGCTAGTAACTGCTTACGGCGTTACACATCCTCAACTGTTCAGAAGAATAAGAAGATATTTAATGCGCTTTTCTGCACTGGGAGAAAATCCCGGACTTAAAAAAATTGCAGAAGCAAGCCTTGACTCACTTATTGCAGGATTTAGAGAATGGCTCGGTGTTAATCGCAAAATTGCTGTTGATCTTGAAACCGGAG
>CAZLJI010000494.1:0-2529 GCA_964559565.1 uncultured Ignavibacteriaceae bacterium
AATAATGCTAAAGAAGTTCTGGATGTAAGAAAAATTGTTGCAGGAAATTTCTATCATACTTTTACTAACGACGATTCTCTGAATACATTGGCATATTTTGTTTATGAAAAAAGTCCAAGACACTTTGTTGTATTTGATTTAAATGATTCGATAAATGTTTATGAAAGTGAGAAGGAAGTAATCGCCAAAGAAAATCAGAAGTCGGCAGTAATAGACCAATCTCTGTACGTATCACTAATGAATGCAGACGCTACTCCTGAATTAGCCATTAAGCTTTCGCAGATATTTGCCTGGCAAATTGATTTCTACCATTTGCAAAAGGGGGATAACTTCAAAGTAATTTACGATGAGCTTTTCGTTGATGATAAATTTTTTGCAATAGGTGCAATCAAAGCTGCGTACTTCAATCACAATGGAAAAAATTTTTATGCAATACCTTTTACACAGGATAGTGTTTTCCAGTATTTTGATGAAAACGGAAACAGCTTACGTAAGGCATTTTTAAAAGCTCCATTGGAGTTCAGCAGAATAAGTTCCAGATACAGTAAGAGCCGATTCCATCCCGTACTTAAAAAACGTAGACCGCATCTTGGAGTTGATTACGCAGCCCCGGTTGGGACACCAATCAGAACCACAGGAGATGGCGTGGTATCGGATATCGGTTACAACGGCGGTGCTGGAAAGTTTATAAAAATCAGACACAATTCAGTTTACGCCACAATGTATTTGCATCTTTCGCGATACGCAAAAGGAATAAAGAAAGGTGCTTCGGTTCGGCAAGGACAGGTCATTGGGTATGTTGGAAGTACGGGTTTATCAACTGGGCCACATCTCGATTACAGATTTTTTGTGAATGGAAGTGCCGTCGATCCTTTAAAAGTTGAAGTGCCTCCATCTCATCCTGTAAAAAAAGAATTGAGAGCTGAGTATGAAGTCCAGAGAGATAGTGTAATGAAATTACTGAACAAAGTTGAAATCATCTTCGCCGAAAATCCCGCTTGATTTTAATGTTGAAATCAACATTTCCAGCCTCTAATATCACCATTCAAAAAAATAGGCTTCTTATTTCTACTAAAGAGAGTATATTTCACACCGTTTAATTTATTTATTCTTTTAATACTGATTTCTAAACCTATAAATTGTAATCTTCACCATTATATGAATGACATAAACACGCAACCAGGTTCCGAAAAAAAACTAAAAAAATTTTTATTCTGGAAAAGGAAGGAAAGAAAGAAACCTGAAACTTTTACCGAAAAAGTAATAGAGTTTTTCAGGCAGCTTTTCTGGGCAGCTGTTGCTGCATTTTTTATCATCACTTTTATTATACAAAACACCAGAATACCGACAGGTTCAATGGAAGATACTATTCTCGTTGGCGATTTTGTACTTGTCAATAAATTTATCTATGGTTCATCATCACCGAAGTATATACCATTCACTGAAATTGAAATTCCATTCTTTCAATTACCGGCATTTAAAAATCCTAAACCAAAAGATATAGTTGTTTTTGAATATCCCGGAGATCGCGATCAATTATTTGCTTCGCCTAAAGGAGTAAACTATGTTAAGCGATGTATCGGAGTTCCCGGAGATACGATAGAAATCAGAGACAAGGTTGTGTTTGTAAATGGGAAGGAGTTTTGGAAACCTTCTTTCGTAAAATATTATAAAGGAAGATACGGCAATTTTCTTAAACCAGTACCAAAAGGTATTGCTGAGCCAAGAATTTTTCCAAAAGGGATGGATTGGAATGAAGATAATTATGGTCCGCTTGTAATTCCGAGAAAAGGTTCAACTCTTCCTTTGAATAGATATAATGTTGAACAATGGCGAACTATAATTGACCGAGAGTACGGAAAACGTGTTGTTGAAATGAAAAATGGAATTGTAACAATTGAAAGTATTCCGGTTTCATCATATACATTTAAAAAAGATTATTACTTTATGATGGGAGATAACAGAGATGATAGTTTAGACAGCAGATTCTGGGGACTTGTTTCAAGAGATATGGTTGTTGGAGAAGCATTCATTATTTTGTTTTCGTGGGATAGAGATATTCCCTTCTCACAACTCTTCAAACTGCTTGGTTCGATTAGAACTGATAGAATTTTACTTCTGTTGCATTGATATTATAAGAGCTACTATCGCTTAAAGCGATAGTATCACTTAGATTAAATTAGAAAAGCCGTCCCAACTTGGAGACGGCTTTTTTATCCATTCTAAAAGTGCAAGTAATTGCTTAGAACTCGAAAGTAAAACTGGCGTTATACCATCTATCTCTTCCGTACCAAACTCTTGCTGAATAACCCGTATGATCACTGCCATCAGTTGCATCAGTTATATAATTACTAGTGTTAAGGATATTGAATACATGGAATCCAAATGTAAATTTCTTAACAAAGAAATTAGTCAGGAGAACTTCATAAGCTGTGTGAACATCGAAGATGTAATAATCTGGTATTCTCCAGGACTGTGATTTATCCTCTGGATTCGTTCTGTTATCAGGATTAAATACAGAATAATATC
>CAZLJI010000495.1:0-2523 GCA_964559565.1 uncultured Ignavibacteriaceae bacterium
CTACGATATGATAAAGTTCCCGTTCGATCATAATTTAGTGTTTTAATTCACCAAAATTATTATAATTTAGTGAATATGATATTCAATATCGGAATAAATGATCAGTATTATACTCTCAATTCGTTTCTCAAATGTCAGGTTTAGAATTCCAAGCACCAAATTCCAAATTCCAAACAAATTCCAAATTTCAACTTCCGAGAACTAAGATCCAATGACCAGTGACCAATTACCGTCAGCCGCCGACTGCCAACCGACAAGCGTTCATGCCCTCAACCCTGGCGTTCATGCCCTCAACCCCTGCATTCAGAAGATTGATTCATATTGGCCTTCTGGTGGTGGTAACTTTAACTGGATATTCGGGAGTCTTAAAGTACACATGAATGACGCCGCCGGCTGCAATACTTTTATAGGCAAACAATGTTAACAGAAATATTAACCAAATTATTCTACAATGAAAAAATTAAACGCTTTAATGACAAACATATTGATAATTTCTTTTTTGTTTGTTGCAAATTATTTATTTGCCCAGACTGCCTGGCAATGGAAAAATCCTTTACCACAAGGTAATGATTTACGATGTGTAAAATTCGCTAATGAAGATGTTGGTTATGCTGTTGGTAATGTAGGAACCATTATCAAAACTACTGATGGCGGCGAAAACTGGACCGTTCAATATTCAGGAACAACCATCAATTTACTTTCTGCATGTGCTGTAGATGAAAACATTGCATATGCTACCGGTATGGAGGATCCTGGATGGGGAACATTGCTCAAAACTACAAATGGTGGCGAGGATTGGATTGAATTGAATGAACCTTACAGGCCAAGATCGATTTTCTTTACAAATCCTGAAACGGGCTATATCTGTGGTGAATTTGGACGAATTTATAAAACCATTGATAGTGGTGAAAGCTGGACAGAGGTTAATTATGATCCATCCACACAGCTGCAGTGCATCTATTTTGTTAATGAAAATGTTGGTTTTGCTGTAGGTTATATGCAGATTGGTAAAATTTATAAGACAACAGATGCAGGAGAAACCTGGCTTAACATTTATAATCAAAATAATTACTGGTATCGATCCGTCTATTTCACCTCCGTTGATACTGGATATGTTGTTGGTCACGGAGTTTACGAAAGTATAATACTTAGCACATATAATGGTGGGGATGATTGGACTGTTCAAAATCCAGAGGAACTTAACCTTAATTCAATAGACTTTATAAACCAAAACACAGGTTTTATAGTCGGTTTAAACGACTTGCTTAAGACAACAGATGCTGGCGTAACATGGACAAACGTGGGTAGCTACGGGGGTAACTACATTTGCTTTCAGAATCAAAGTCTGGGGTATATAGTTAGGGAATACGGAAAAATAATGATAACAACTGATGGGGGTGTAAGTTGGAATGATCAACACCAAACGGTAACGAATAACAAATTAACATCGGTATATTTTCCAAATGCAAGCACGGGCTATGCTGTAGGAGAAAATGGCACTATATTGAAAACAACTGATGGTGGTAATAATTGGTCTGGGCAGAATTCCGGCTCAACTAATTTTCTGGCCTCAGTTTGTTTTACTAATCTGATTAACGGAATAGCAGTTGGCTCATATGGTACGATTTTAAAAACTACAAATGGTGGAGCAAACTGGACAAATCAATTCTCTGGAATATCGGATTACCTTGCGTCAGTATTTTTTGTAAACCCTGATATTGGATACACTGCTGGTGGCAACAAAATATTGAAAACATCAGATGGTGGAGCTAATTGGATCAATTTAGGCTTCGGTTATAATTGCACTTTATCATCCATATTCTTTTTTAATAGTGAGATTGGTATCGCTGTTGGCGGCTATCGTATAATAAATGATGAATATAATGGACTTATTTTCAAAACTTATGATGGTGGAAACAATTGGATTGTAATAGATACGATACCGGATAAAAGACCGAAAACCGTCATTTTTCCCAATGATGCAACTGGATTTATAGGAGGTGAAGATGGGTTAATACTAAAAAGTACAGATCAGGGAGAGCATTGGGATGAAATAATGTGGCCTCTTACTACTGAAGATGATATCGAAGCTTTCTCCTTTATTGATGAGAATCAAGGATATGCAGTTATGAATAATGATGCATCTTATGGACATTTAAATATAACGAAACTTCTTACTACAACTGATGGATTTGAATGGGAAATTTATGAGAATTATATATTTTCTCAGAATGAAATCTATTCAATATTCTTTACAAATATTGATACCGCTATAATTGTTGGTGATAATGGAACTATCCTTAAAACAAACACTGCTGGCATTCCCGTTCAAATTAAACAGATTGAATCCCCTATAAACAATTTCAAAATTTATCCTAATCCTGCATTTTATAGTTTAACAATAGAAGCTTCAGATCAATATAAGAAAGGGGTAGTTTTAAGAATATATAATCTCACTGGTCAACAAATTTTAAATAAGCAGATTGAAGAATTAAATACAGAAATAGATATTAGCAAACTATC
>CAZLJI010000496.1:0-2520 GCA_964559565.1 uncultured Ignavibacteriaceae bacterium
TTCCGTGCAGCTAAAACAGCTGCACGGAATTGTAAATGTTACTATCTCAATTAGCTGTCAAACATTATAGTCCGAAACCAAGAGAGAAAGCATGGTTATCACCTAAGCCATCATATTGAACAGCACGATAAGCATAATCCAGCCTTAACAGAGCGCCACCAATATCATAACTCAAACCAAAGCCAGCATTGAATCCGTAAGTGTTATAATCTTCGCTTGTGCTGAATTCGGTTCCCATATTTGTAGCAGCAAAGTAACCTAATCTAACAAAGAAGAGGTTATTGTAACCATATTCCAGACCGCCTTTGAACTCATCACCGTAGAAATTGTTGTTTGAAAAAACGCCGCCAAACTGCAGCATGTTTTGTTCATCAATATTATACTGGTAGCTTGCGCCCAGTTCCAAAATAGAAGGCAACTCAAAAGGTGCAGCATCTATTTTATACAATTCTCCGGAACGTGATAAATCTGGAGTTTGTGCCTCTATAAGCAAACCGGGTCCATCAAATTTCATTTCCGGACCGAAGTTTTTCATTACGAAGGCTATGCTTAGGCCAGTGATATCGGCAAAATCTGAATAAGAAACACCGACATTAAATGCGACACCAGTAGCACTAACTCTGTCGATTTCCTCAGATATCAGATTAGCTGTTAATCCAACTGCTATTCTATCACTTAGCATTCTTGCATAAGTTAATCCCATTGTCAGGAATGTTGGAGAAAACAAAGCTCCCGTTCCATCAGGGTTTTGAACTGTGGTAACTGGAATATCTCCAATAGATAACGACTTGATACTGAATGCTAGTGAACCGAATGATTCTATATCAGTAGATATAGCACCATACTCAACACCAATGTCTGCAATGTGTTCCATATGAGAAATCAGAACATTGGTTGAATAGTCTCCCACTCTTGCGATGTTAGCCGGATTCCAGAAAAGAGCTTCTAATCCATAAGAATTAGCCAGTGTTGATCCGCCTAAAGCGATTCCGCGGGCTCCAACAGGGACTAGTAATTCAGAAGCTCCGCTGGATCCATTTCTATTGCCGCCACCGGCAAATAGATCGCTTGCAGCAAGAAGAAGAACTATTATTATGAAACTTACACTTATTATTATTTTTTTCATTTTTTTTCTCCTTACTTTAAATTTTAGAATCTATCCAGTATCTGCTGTTCCTGAATTACTGCGGCCTTCAATATCTTCGTTCTGCCCAGCTCTGGCATATCCACGTAAATTATATAAAGACCACTGGCAACAGGAAGCCCGGAATCTGTTAGCAGATCCCATCGCTGAAACTGACCAGGAGTTGTTTTTTCAATTGTTCTCACCAGTTGTCCTGCAAGGTTGAATATTCTGATTGTAGCAAAATCAGGTAAGTGATTTATGGTTACAAATCTTTCATATTTGTTTATTTCCTGCGGGTTAACTCCGTAATAAGGATTTGGGAAAACATTTATTTTTTCAACATCATCTGCTGCTAAATCATCAGAGTAAGTTGAAGCTGTCGTTTCAAATCTATAAGTATCCACACCAACCTGAAACGGATTGGCATAAGAAATTGTTACAACATCACCAACCGCTAATCTGGTTGAGTAGATTACTACCACCCAAGTTCCAAAAGCATTTTCCGGATCTGCGAGATCGTGGGTTAACGGAATAATCTTTGTCTCATCATAATCTGAATTAAAAAAGCACACATAGTTTCTGTTGTTTGGATACCAGGCCCAGAATTTGTCCGCGGTCGTATCAGTGGTGAAAAATTGCTCACGATCTCTGAAGGCAACATTAATCTGTCTGTTTTCATCTTTGTTCCATACTTCAAATGGAATTCTGATTAAAAATGGTTCGTTTACACCGGGATTTGGATTCAATGGATGATTAGTAACATTAGATGCTCCTGCTCTTGTCCCGAATACGGTTGCCATTTGACCTCCGCTAACTACGGTAATCAACGTATCTATATTACCACCTGCATCAGTAACAACCGTTGTATCTAATATACCGGTATACCTTATTTCATAATCCTGCTGAAGAGTATCAAGATTTGTGGTACCAGCACCAAACGCATCATAAACCCAACTTGATATTACTCCATATAATGTATAATCTGCAAATACTGTTGTTGTAGCACTTGCAGCACTTCCGGTTCCAATTCTGGAAGGGTTAACTGGATCGATGGGAGTAATTTCGTAATCAAAAGGTACTATCGGGGCATCATAGCTTCCATCCAATCGAATTTCAAATCCATCTGCTACTTGAGCAGAGTTGGTACCAAACCCTGTTGGGAGATCATCTCTCCTTGGAAACACAGAAACACCACTTACAACTGGCTGATTTTCAAGGACGACAGAAGCCGAAAGGTCTCTGACATTCCAATATTTAGCCAGGCGTTGTTCACCAATAAGAGTAATTTCAACAACACCCTCAGCATCAACTATCGGCCCGGGTGGATCTGTGTAACCATCATCATGAACTCTCCAGGCAATATCAGCAGGAGGTTCAAAAAGACTAACAATAAT
>CAZLJI010000497.1:0-2511 GCA_964559565.1 uncultured Ignavibacteriaceae bacterium
TTGATATCCGTTGAATACTTTTTCTCTAATTTTTACTCTTCCGAACATACTCACGGTAGAGTTTTACGTTCATGTTATGTTCAGCCAGAGTTTTTCCAAACCTGTGACCACCTGTTCCATCTGCGACAAAGTAAAGATAGTTATTTTTTTCAGGATATAATGCGGCAAATATAGCAGCCTTCCCTGGACTATTGATTGGTCCGGGCGGTAAACCAAAATACTTGTAAGTATTATATGGTGAATCTAATTCGAGATCTTTGTAAGTCAATCTTTTCCAGCCACCGAGAATGACATATTGTATTGTCGGATCAGCTTGAAGTTTCATACCAATTCGCAATCGGTTATGGTATACGCCGGAAATTCGAGGCATCTCTTCTTCTTTATGTGTCTCACCTTTAATGATTGATGCTAAAGTTAGAATCTCGTGAATTGTAAATCCAAGTTTCTTTGTTTGGGCTTTCAAACTATCATTATAAAATTCTTTGAATGCATTGTAGAATATTTCAATAACTTCTTCAGGAGAACTTCTTTCGTAGATTTCGTAATCAGTTGCAAATAAATAACCTTCAAATGAATTCTGCTTGAGACCGAGAGAATCTGCAAAGTTTTTATTTGCAGCCATTTTCACAAATTCAGTTGAATCGATGTAAACATATTTCTGAAGACGGTGAGCAAGCCATTTGATTGTTTGTCCGGGACGGATTGTAAGTGTTCTTTGAAAATCACATTTCCCTGAAATAAACAAATCGAGTAAATCGAGGTAACTCAATCCATTAGGGATATGAAATCTCGCTGCCCTGATTTTCCTTTCAGCACCATAAATAAAACCGGCAATTTTAAAATTATTTTTACCTGGAATAATTCCCTGCTCATATAATCGATCAACTACAGACGAGAAACTTTCTCCTTTAGTAATATCGAAAGTGATTGGTGCTTTGGCAGCATAATAATTTGGAGTAAAGAAGGTGAAGTATGATAACACCAAAACAAGTATAAACATGCCAACAATGGCTAAAAAATCCCATCGGGTAAAAAGGTTTAAGAATTTACTTTTCATTAAACACTAAATTAATTTCGTGAAATAATTTTCCGATAGTGATGGATAAGGAGAAGCACTCAAGCTATCTCTGGTTCCGTTTTGAAATAGCTGTAGACCTCTTAGTGCAATCATTGCTGCATTATCTCCACAGTACTCAAGTGAAGGAATTGTACAGGGAATTTTAAATTTTTCTGCGATGCGGGTGAGATCATTTCTCAGCTTTTTATTTGCAGCTACACCACCGACAAGCGATAATGATTTCACTTCATGATTATTCAATGCAAGATTTACTTTTTGGACTAATGCATCAACCAATGCCTTTTGAAAAGAAGCTGAAATATTATTCAAATCGGATTCTGGAATTTTTCTATCAGGAAAATTATTCTGCACATGACGAAGCACAGAAGTTTTCAATCCGCTAAAAGAAAAATTATATTCATGTTTCAATTCTGCAACAGGAAATTTAATGCTCTTCTCATTTCCCTTTAAGGCACTGGCTTCTATCTGTGGTCCACCGGGATAACCAAAACCAAGAAGCTTCGAAACTTTGTCAAATGCTTCTCCTGCTGCATCGTCAACCGTAGTTCCTAATAGAAAAATCTTTGCAAAACTTTCTACATGGAGCAACAAAGTATGTCCTCCTGATACTACCAGTACGAGCATGGGAAATTCAGGTATCTGCTCCATTAAAAAACCAGAAAAAATATGTCCCTCGATATGATTAACAGCAATGAAAGGTTTGTTCAAAGAATATGATAGACCTTTAGCGAATGTTAATCCAACAAGCAATGCACCTATCAATCCAGGACCAGCAGTAGCAGCTATTAAATCTATATCGCTGAGTTTTAGATTAGCCGTTTTCAAAGCTGAGTTAAGCAAAGGTATAACCATTTGAAGGTGAGCTCTGCTTGATAATTCAGGTACAACACCACCAAAAGCTTTATGAAAATGCTGGGATGATATAAGATTTGCCTTTACTTCGGTATCAAAAAGAATTGCTACCGACGTCTCGTCACAGGAGCTTTCAATTCCCAGGATATTTAATTTCCGGGAATCAGTCATTAACGCATTGCGAAAAATTCTTTAACAATGTGTCCGGCAATATTAGGATTTTCCTGAAGTCTTCTAATTGAATATTTATACCAATCATTTCCGAAAGGAACGTAGATCCTTATTTTGTAACCATCTTTATTAATCTTATCTCTTAAATCTTCTCTTACACCAAGCAGCATTTGAAACTCAAACATATCTTTTGGTATTTTTAAAGTTTTTATCAATTCGTAAGACTTATCTATCAGATATTTATCGTGAGTAGCAATTCCAACATAATTGCCACCTTTAAGAATAGACTCAAGACATTTGATAAAATTATCTCTTATTGCCTGCTTATCTTTGTAAGCAATGGTCGCTGGCTCGATATAAATTCCTTTGCAAAGCCTGAAGTTAGCTTTTTGTTTTACAAGTTTTTCAAC
>CAZLJI010000498.1:0-2505 GCA_964559565.1 uncultured Ignavibacteriaceae bacterium
ACGAAGAACAGGAATTAAAACTACATCCTGCTGCAACTTAAAACCCTTTGTTTTTTCAAGAGGAGTTTCAACTTTTATTTCTTTGAGTGAAAATGCGTTACTGATTTCAACTGCCATAATGTTAGAAATGCGAGTTACTGCAGACCTAAACAATTCAGTATTAGTTTTCTTATCACGTAAAACAGTAACTTCCTTTTTAACCAATGGATGCTGAATCAGGACAAGATTTTTGAATGATGATTTCTTTTTCAATTGACGACTCATTTTTTATTGAAGTATTTTCCGAGAACCGATAAAAGATTTCTAAATGGTGAAAGTGGTGGTGTATAATTATAATTAATTTTTGAGAGTATTGATGCTGGGGCATTCAACTTAATTAATGCGGCTATCAAATCAGCGTATCCCGAAATTTCTTTACCACCTAAGAATGATGCACCGACAATTCTTTTACTATTTTTTTCTGCTAAAACTTTTCCTAACACGTAATCACTTTCTGGCATCACTGAAACCAGATTTCTGGCTTTTGCGAATGATTCTTCAAACTCAAATCCGCTTTGGACTGCTTCACTCGAAGATAATCCTATTGAAACAAAAAACTTATCAAATATTTTTACGCTAATATTTTTAACAATCGGGTCGTATTTTGCAATACCACCTGCTGCATTCTCACCAGCAATATGTCCTAAATCGTAAGCGTATGTCGCAAGAGGAATGTAATCCAATTTACCAGTTACTGCATTAATTATTTCAACATTATCCCCGGCTGCATAGATAAATCGGTCAGATGTTTTTAAATATTGATCAACTTTTATTGCTCCTGATTTCCCTATTTCAAGTTTTGCTGATTGAGCAAGGAAAGTATCAGGTTCAAAACCAACTGAGAGCAAAACCAATTCAGTTTCAAAAAATTTATCTTCAATCCGAACCGCAATCAGTTTACCTTCTGAAATCACTGGCTCAATTTCCTTAACATCACCAACGAATTCAACTTTATATTGATTCAGAATCTTCAAAATCTCATCAGAAAATTTCTCTTCAGCGTCAGGAAGTGGCTTGCTTTCTCTTTCTACAACTTTTACTTGAATATTCCTCTTAACTAATGCTTCAGCAGCCTCAAGGCCGATGAATCCGGAGCCGATGATAATCGATTGTTTAACTTGATTTACTTTTACGTATTCGTCTAATCGAATCAAGTCATTAATGTTTTTAAGAGTAAATACATTTTTAAATTGAGTATCAAATCCAGGTAAAGATTTTGCCTTCGAGCCTGTTGCAAGAATCAGTTTGTCATAATCTTGTTCGAGTCTCTTATCTTCAATTAAATCTTTTACGATAATCTGTTTCCTTTTTGCATCGATCTCCTGAACAAAATGCTTTACAAAAACTTTCACACCTTTTTCTTTTTGGATGGATTCAGGAGAGAAGAAAACAATTTTCCGGTAATCATCTATGTCACCTGCAAGTACATAAGGCATTTCACAAGTTCCGGTCGAGATAAATGCGCTGGCTTCAAATAATAAAACATCAGCGTTAGGATTAAATCGTTTAGCTTTTGCTGCAGCAGATGGTCCTGCAGCATTTCCACCAACAACAATTATCTTAACAGGTCTTTTCATTTACTCCTGCTTTGAAGATTTAGCTTTGAAACTTAATGTGATTGGAACACCTTTAAATCCATATTTGTTTCTAATCATCTTCTCAAGGAAGCGTTTGTAATTATCAGGAACGTGATTTGGATAGTTGCAGAAAAATGCAAAGATAGGATAGTGTTCTCCAATCTGAGTAATGTATTTTATTTTCACTTCCTTTCCGGAAGGTGATGCGGGAGGTGGTGATTTCACAATTTCATCAAGCAGAAAATCATTCAATTCTTTTGTCGGGATTTTCTTTTTCCTTTCTTCACTCACCTGTTTGCAGAGATCTACAAGTTTAAAGATGCGCTGCTTAGTTAGTGCTGATATGAAGATGACTTCGGCAAAATCTATTGCACCCATTTTCTGATGAAGAGCTTTTTCATAAAATGCAGAAGTGCGTGAATCTTTTTCCACCAGATCCCATTTATTGACTGCTAGGATCAATCCTTTTCTCCAGCGCACGACTTCATCAATTATTTTCTGATCTTGCTTCTCCAATCCAACAATTGAATCAAGAAGAACAACGGCTACATCACACTCACCAATTGCTTTAAGGGACCTGATACTTGAATAGAATTCAATACTCTCCAGAATTTTTTTCTTTTTACGAAGTCCAGCAGTATCAATCAGAATAATTTCTTCGCCGTAGTATTTGAGAATCGAATCGATACTGTCGCGGGTTGTTCCCGGGATATCGGTGACAATACTTCTCTCTTCTCCAAGAAGTGCATTTACAAGTGAAGATTTGCCAACATTTGGTCTTCCAACAATTGCAATTTTAAGTCGTGGGTCTTCTTCTGGTGATTCCTTATCACTAAATCCTGCGGTTACTTCATCAAGTAGATCGCCAAGGTTTCTTCCACTTAAAGCA
>CAZLJI010000499.1:0-2502 GCA_964559565.1 uncultured Ignavibacteriaceae bacterium
GAAATAAGGAAAGGACTGGTAAATATTAATATACCGGTTATGAAAATAAATACGGTTTGAAATCTG
This sequence comes from uncultured Ignavibacteriaceae bacterium, assembly GCA_964559565.1. Lineage (GTDB taxonomy): Bacteria > Bacteroidota > Ignavibacteria > Ignavibacteriales > Ignavibacteriaceae > IGN2. Next base: position 67 of record CAZLJI010000499.1, read on the forward strand.
AATTCAATTAAGACCGATTTTATCTTCATCAGGGATATCTGCAGCAAGTAATTGCTTAAACATGTCTTCTGCATTTTGTGTTCCCTTATCCATCTTAATTGAATATATAGAAATGAATTTGGTTACCTTATTTAAATACTGTGGACTACTTTTTGGAAGATTATTGATAATTAAAGGCACTAATGAGTTAGCATCCTTAACTTCTTTTGTAAAGAGAATGAGAACAATATTTCTCAGAATACATATTTTATCTTTTTTATCGATAAATAAATTTATAGAGCTCGCAAGCTGATCTATCGTAATCAAATTATTATTTAATGCAACCTCATCCAACTTAACCGCCACGAGAGTCGACTCCTGGCAGGTTTGCCTGTAATATGCGATCTGATTATTCAGTAATAATTTAAAATCTTCAACCGAGTAATAACTGAGAGGAGCAATGTTGGTTTGAGTTTGTGAAATGTCACTCAGTGATAATTTAGGACTTCTTTTCTCATCAACTGGAGAAATTTCTTTAACAGATATTTCTGGAATATAATCAACCTGTATTCCCTTATCAGGCTCAATGTAGTAATTGCATGAAAACTCCCCTTCAACGTGCCCAACATTTGGAGTAATTATAATCTTGCCTGGATTAATTTTATTTACTAATTCTAATTCTTTTTTTAAAGTGATGTGACCAGTTGAAAGACTTAGCAGTGAAGAAACTATTTTGTTAGCCGCCGGGGTTACAGGCTCACTTAAAACAAATAAACTTGTTATACCCTTTTCTTCGATATAGTCGATCGTCTCAAGAAAAGTATCTTTAAGCAGTCCAAGATCTTTAAAGCCAATAAATGGAGTCAACTCATCAAATACAATTCTGCCAGGATTGTACTGGTCAATCACTGACTTAATATCTTTGATATACTCTACCATATACGAATCCGGATCTTTCGCATATTCAATATTTTTTGCGGGTGTAACCCTCACTAACACAAACTGGTTTTGCGTTATAAAATGCTGAACATCTATATTTATAGCCGCAGCATTTATTAATAAATCCCTTGGTCGAAAGCTGGAAAAATAAAGGCAAGTCTCCTTTTTGTTCATTGCTTCCAGGATGTATTGGAGTGCAAAGATTGTTCTTCCGGACTTTCTGGGACCCAAAAGAAAATATGTACCTCCCCTATAAAATCCTCCCCAAGTGAGATCTACAAGCGGATTTCCGGAAGGGATCACCTGTAACTTAGTGTTCATTGCCCTTAAAATAGTTTATTCGATATTGCCAACTATTATGCCGTGAAACCGTTTTTAATTAAATGCTAAATCAACTTTTTGACCTATTTTCTTGCATTAAAGAGAGACAAGAAAAATACCTATGTACTATATTGCAACAATAAATTTGTTTATTTTTTAATGAATTTGAGCGTAATTTCGAGTGCTTCTATGACTGAAGTGCACAGCAATAAGATCGCAGCAAAGCTGATTGAATTTCTGAAATGAAACTAGATGAGGGAGGTAACCGAGCAGAATTAGTTTTTAACTAAAGCTTGTTTTATTGAGTTAAGAAGAATTTTTTTATCAAAAGGTTTTTGAACAAAGCCATTTGCATGTTCTTCGAAATATTTTTTATCCTCAGAACTCAAGTCATATGCAGTAGTAATAACAACGGTGAGTTCTGAATTATGCATTTCTTCGCGAATATTTTTTAGGATACTCTTTCCATTTCCATGACCATTTAAATTCAGGTCTAACAATACGAGTCCAAAATTGTTTTCTGAAAGCAGCAACATCGCAGAATCTGCACTATCGGTTATTCGAACATCGAAATCGTCACGAAGAGCCACTTTAATAAGAAGTTGCGTTTCCTTATTATCTTCTACAACTAAAAGTTTTATCTGTTTCCCCTTCATTTTAATTTCAGAAAACTTTGACTAGCTTTTCTTTTTGCCAAAAGTTGTTCCGAATATCAAATCCCAGAAGGGCGAACTTACACCGTAACCTTTGTATTCATCCTGATAGTGATGAAGCATATGGTGATTCTTAATTGCGAGCCAGAATTTACTGTGCATGTTGAAGTGATGAATGGCGTAATGAGATATATCATAAAAAAGATAACCTGCTATAAATCCTGAGAAGAAGGGCATCATTAATGATTCGCCAAAAATTAATCTGAATATAAAGAAGAAAAGCAATGCAAGCGGAATGCTCACAGATGGGGGCATAACTAGCCGTTTCGAATCACTCGGATAATCATGATGTACACCATGAAACATAAAATGTATCTTTTTGCCAAATTCACTTGTGGCCTTAAAGTGGAAAACAAATCTATGTAACAAATATTCTGCTAATGTCCAGGCAGCAATTCCTCCGATAAACAAAACAACAATATTTAATGCTGATATACTATAAACAAAAATTGATAAATACATTAACACGAGAATAACCGGTATG
>CAZLJI010000500.1:0-2501 GCA_964559565.1 uncultured Ignavibacteriaceae bacterium
AACTGCGTTCAATTCCTGTAGCTTCATCAAGAGTGCTTTTTGATAAATATTCAGTGATAGCTTCGTCTGAACTTACAAATGATGAAATTGAAAATTTAAGGCCAAAAATATATAAACAGATAGCTCAGGAAGCAAAAGAGAATGTATTTCTTAAAGTCCATGATAGCTGGCATTTAAGTCCGAATGGATCTCCCCTTTTCGATCCGGAAATCACCAGAGGTGTTATTTATTTTATCAGAAATCCACTGGATATTGCCGTTTCATTCTCAAATCACCTGGGAATTGATCTAGATGCAACCATCAGAAAAATGCACAACAGGCAAAGTGCCTTGTGCTATAAGAACGAACGATTATATCACCAGTTCAAGCAATATTTATCAGATTGGTCGGGCCACATAAAAAGCTGGACTGAAGAATCTGGTCTGCCTGTTAAGGTACTTCAATATGAAGCTATGCTGAAAGATCCCTTAAAATGCTTTAGTTCTGCTTTGGATTTTATAAATATATCTGCCGATGTGAAGGAAATAAAGCAATCGATTGAAGAATGCAGTTTCTCAAATCTTTCAAATCAGGAGGACAAAAACGGTTTTACCGAGAAACCGATAGGAATGAATAAATTTTTTAATAATGGCCGTCAGGGAACCTGGCAGGACCGTCTGGATAAGGAACAGATCAAACTTATCATTAAATATCATTCGGAAATGATGGAAAGGTTTGGTTATTTGAAAGAAATGATATATTGATTCCGTATATTTGATGCTTTTTATTAAATTTGTCTTAATAGTATTGAATATAAGCAAAATATATTCTTTAAATGCCGGTAAGGAAGAGCAATATTCAGCTTGGTACCATCGTGGGGCGGAACTTGGAGCAAGAATTTACAAGGATAGATAATGAAGTTGTAATGTTGAGTCAAACAAATGGCGAATATTATGCGTTAAATGAAGTTGCTTCGCGAATTTGGGAGATTTTAGATGAACCCGTAAAGGTTCAAAATATCATACAGCAACTGATGGATGAATTTGAAATTGGGCATGATGTTTGTTCAGATCAAACAATTCAGTTGTTAAATGAGTTATATGAGAAATCTTTGATACTAATAATTGAAAATGCTTAAGAAGATATTTAAAAACCTTAGATTGATTACCCAAGTTGCTTTTCATTTATTGAAATACAGGCTATTAAAATTATTTCTATCGAATGACACCTTTTATTTAAAGGTTTCATCATACGATAAAAATAAATATTTAAAAAACCTTAAATATCAGAAGCAACCTTTAAATAACCTCATTGGTCAGATTGATAGAATAGTTCATTACATAGATCCGTCAGCGAATTGCTTGATTGAAAGCCTTGTTAAAAGGGATGTATTGGCAAAAAATGGATATAGTGTACTTATCAATCTGAGTATTTATAAAACCAGCACTGAATACAGAACGCATGCATGGATAATAAATCCCGGAATGACAGCTTTTAAAACCTTGCACAGGATCTGATGAAAGAAAATAAGACAAAAAAACCCTGGGTAAAACCAGAAATAACAACCCTGCTGTTCAATCAAACAGCAGGTGGGGACCCCTACACAACTGGAGAATCAGTTGGATATGAATCATAGTCACCTTTCGTCAAGCAATAAATGAAAAAAATGAAAAAATATATACTAATAATTGTGGCTCTACTTCTGGTGATAAATTCTTATTCTCAAGGTTGGAAAAACTCCAACTATTTGAGAGGGACTGCTGACATTACAGCCATTTATACCACTTCGGATTCTGAAAATAATACCATCCTTTACGGTTATTTTACTGGCACACTTGAACCACGCGGGTTTCCTGCAATACCCTCAAGAGGTTTGAGGGACTACTTTCTTGCAAAGTTTGATACATTGAGTAACCTTTTATGGGTTAAAGGACTGGGAAGCACAGGCCTTGAATTTGCCCAGGGAGGATGCATTACAAGTTCAGACAACAGCATCTTTATTACTGGCAGCTTTCCCAACAACTTCTATTATACTGATACAGATTTTATTACAAGTACCGGGGCCAATGATATGTTCCTGGCAAAGTATGATGCCGACGGCAACAATATCTGGTGTCTGAATGTTGGCTCGGGTGCCAGGAACCAGAGGGCATCAGCTATTAATATCGACAAGCAAGGGGATCTCCTGCTTGCCTGCTTTTACGAGGACAGTGTAAATATTAACGGGGATACAACACTGTATACCAATGCCTATAAAGACTATTACTATGCTAAATTCGATGCAAACACAGGAGCCCTCAAATGGGCAAAAGGGCTCGAATCCATAAACTCCAATTTTTCAGGCTTTATCTACTCTTTTGCAGCTGCAGATGACCACTATGTCCTTTCAGGCGTATTTGCTGATTCTGTAAGAATCGCTGGGGATACCATCGTATCAAATACAGTTAACTATTATGACACCCACGTAATCAAAACAGATACTAGCGGAGTTATCCAATGGTACAGGAAGATACAGGGAAGCC
>CAZLJI010000501.1:0-2495 GCA_964559565.1 uncultured Ignavibacteriaceae bacterium
GTTTTACTGATGAATATACAGGAACAGCGGTTGGTGGTCTCGTATTACGCACAACAAATGGTGGAGCTGATTGGTTTCAACTTAATGCTCCCACAAGTTCTTGGTCCGAAGGTGTTTACTTTGTAAACAACGATGTTGGCTGGATAGTTGGAAGAGCAAGTAGAATTATAAAAACTACAGATGGAGGAAATAGCTGGGAAGTCCAATCACCGAATGCCGGAGGTAATTTTTATGCGGTTCATTTTGTCAATGAAAATTATGGTACAGTTGTTGGGCAAAACGGTATTATCGTACGAACTACCAATGGAGGAATTACCTGGGTTCCACAAAATAGTGGGACAACTCAAAATTTAAAGAGCGTTCATTTCACAGATAATAATAAGGGACATGCTGTTGGAATTTATGGTGCAATTCTAAGAACAACAAATGGTGGAGAGGATTGGTCTGGTCAAGATATTTCACAGTTTCTTATGGCGATTTTCTTCTCCGATCAAAACAATGGAACGATTGTCGGTTATAACGGCACAATACTTAGGACAACAAATGGAGGAGAAAGCTGGTTTTCTCAAATAAGTGGAACTGGAGAAATGATAACAGATGTTTCATTTACAGATATAAATACTGGATTTGTTGTTGGTGGCAATGGCACTATTCTTAAAACAGCGACAGGTGGCAATCCAATTCCTGTAGAGTTATTTTCGTTCACAGCAGAGGTTTCCAAAGGTAACGTAGAACTCAACTGGACAACCGCAACAGAAACAAATAACTCTGGATTTGAGATTCTTCGTTTCACTCAGAATGACAAGAATGATTGGAATAAAATAGGATTTGTTCCCGGGCACGGAACAACAACGGAAACTCAGCATTACTCTTTTACAGATAACAGTATTAAGTCGGGTAAGTATCAATACAAACTAAAACAAATTGATTACAATGGAACTTTTGAGTATTCACAAATTGTAGAAGTTGAGATTCCATTTGTTAGTGAGTTCTCACTTTCACAAAACTACCCCAACCCGTTTAATCCAGCAACCAGTGTGCAATACACAATTGGCAGTCGGCAATTTGTAACACTTAAAGTTTATGATTTGTTAGGGAGAGAAGTTGCAAAACTCGTCAACGAAGAAAAACCTGCTGGAGAATATAAAGTTGAGTTTGATGGTTCTGCATTGCCGAGTGGAATTTACTTCTACCAACTCAAAGCTGGATCATATTCTGAAACTATGAAAATGGTTTTGTTGAAGTGAGAAATTAATAAGGTGTCTGAGTGTTCATCGGCTCGCTGCGCTTCGCTTGCGAAGCGAGAGATGAACTTATCGAAGACACCGTCGGAATGGTTGTCTCGATACATTCTTCGCTTCGCTCGGAATTACTCGACAACCTCGTACTCTGTTCAAAGATTAAATAGCCCTGCTTAAATTATTTTCAGGTAATGCTCCATAGCAAGAATGTATAAGTTAACTTTTCTTTTCATAATTCACACCAACATTTTTATATTTCCAATATTGATTATCAATTCAACTAAACCTGAGGAATACAAATGTTCAGAATTTTTCTACCGATTGCGTTAATATTATTTTATCTAACGGCTTTCTCACAAAACCAACAAAACAAAAATGACCGCCCTGATTGGGAAGGCGGATATCCTGACGGATGCACAACTGTTGCAGTTGGTAAGTTAGCTAGTTATGATGGCTCTGTCATGACATCTCACACTGATGACAGTCACAGAACAAGAAGCAATCTTGATGTTGTACCGGCAATGACTCACGAAAAAGATGCAATGGTAACTTTATATAAAAGAGAAAATGATGACACTCAGAGAATGCCTGCATATAAAAATATTCCAACGGGAAAAATTCCTCAGATTGAAAATACATTTGGATATATAAACACAGCGTATCCGTGTATAAACGATCAGCAGGTTGCGATTGGTGAAACTACTTTCGGCGGTAGAGAGGAATTAAAATCAGACAAAGGATTAATTGATTGTCAGCGCTTATGTATGCTTATGCTTGAAAGAGGAAAAACTGCGCGAGATGCAATACGAATCGCTGGTGAGTTGTTGGAAGAATACGGCTGGAATGATTATGGGGAGATGTTGACTATTGCTGATCCCAATGAAGTGTGGGTATTTGAAGTTGTTGGTCCCGGTAAAGATAAACGCGGTGCTGTTTGGGCTGCTCAGCGAGTTCCTGATGATCATATTTCCGTTGGCGCTAACGGAAGCCGGATCAGGCAGATTGATACAGAGAATCCTGATTATTTTATGTATTCTGAAAATGTTTTCGATGTAGCAAAAGAGAATGGATGGTGGAATCCTGAAGCAGGAGCATTCGAGTTCTGTTATGCTTATGCTGAAAGAAATTCATTAGCAACAAGAAGAAGAGAGTGGCGTGTATTTGATCTTGTTGTACCCTCATTAAAGCTGGATCCTAACTCTGAAAATTATCCATTCTCAGTAAAACCTGATAAACCGGTTACTCTGGAAAAGA
>CAZLJI010000502.1:0-2490 GCA_964559565.1 uncultured Ignavibacteriaceae bacterium
AGCACATCACCAGCAATTTCATAATTATAAAATATAAAAATTGTGTCACACTGAGCTTGTCGAAGTGTGACAGAAACTAAATGAGTCAGATTTCAATAAGCTCAATCTGACATTTTAGCTTAAAAGAAGTTGCGTTCCGTTTGTTATAGCTTTTGTTCCATTTCTGGTAGAAAAACAATCCTTTATTAAGCACATTTGTCCCCAGATAAAAAGCCGGATTTCTTCGGTGAGAAACTCACGGCAAATCAATTAACATTAATAAAGGAGACAAAAATGAAAAACCTTTTACTAACACTTTGTGGAGCAGTGATTATAATTATTGCAAACCAAGAAGTATTCAGCCAGCCAACTGTTGAAGTTTATGCTACGGGATTTGTAAATCCTATTGGACTTGAAATCGATGGTGCAGGCAATCTCTGGGTTGGTGAACAGGGAACAGGAAGTGGAAATACTGCGAAGGTTTCAATGGTTACACCAAACGGACAGGTATATCCATTTCTGACTGACTTGCCTTCAACCGCACCTGCTTTTGAGCCAGTAGGAGCTCAGGATGTTTATTTTGATATTGATGGAAAGCTGCTTGTTATAATTTCAAATGATGCGGGAAACGATTCTTTATGTGGTAGAGTTTTATTTGTAGATACAACAGGATTCATACCAGGCGGTACTCCGTTCAACAGAAACAATATTGTATCTTCATTTGACTTGGGATCAATCTTTCCTGGTAATAATCCATTCAAAGTAACTGTCGGACCGGACAATGATTTGTTCATTGTTGATGCTTCTGCAAATGCGATTGCTCGATGGAATAGAAGCAACGGCTCACTGAGTTCATTTGCTACTTTTCCACCGATCGGTCAATCGGAAGCAGTTCCAACTGGAATTGTCTATACCGGCTCGATTTTTTATGTCGGAATGTTAACTGGTTTACCTGTTCCAACTGGTGCTGCTAAAATTTATAATGTAGATCTATCTGGAAATAAAACAGTTTTTCAGGATGGATTAACAGCAATTGTGGATATTGCGATAAGTCCTATTGATGGAGCTTTGTATGCAATTCAGCACGCTGAATTTGGTCCACCATGGTTGAATAATAAGGGAAGACTTTTCAGAATACAAAATGGAACAGTTGATACTTTACTAAGTGAAATGCCAAGACCTTCAGGATTGGTTTTCAATTCAAATGGTGACTTATTTATATCATCTTTTTCTGATGACAATATTGTCAAAGTTTCAAATCTTCCAGTGGGAATTGAAGATGAAAATATTTTTGTAGCTGATGATTTTTCTCTTGAACAGAATTATCCTAATCCATTCAATCCATCAACCAGTATCCAGTATCGGGTATCCAGCAACTCGAATGTTTCATTAAAAGTTTATGACGTACTTGGAAACGAGGTCGCAACACTCGTCAACGAAGAAAAATCTGCAGGGAGTTATGAAATAAAATTTAACGCAGCAGGATTATCTAGCGGAATTTATTTCTACAAACTGCAAGCTGGAAGTATGGTAGAGACAAAAAAGATGATTTTGATGAAATAATTTATATAAAGTGTAAGAATAAAATGAAAACTATAAAATATTTACTATTGTTAGTGCTTGTCAGTTCAACGCTTAAAATATATTCTCAGGATTTCTGGCAGCAGACTAACGGACCAACTGGTGGAATAATTAAGTTGGCTAGCACTAATTCGCAAGGTCACATTTTCATTAGCAAGACGGATATAAATGGAGAGAATATTTCCAACTTCTCTTTCGGAACGGATAAATTGTATCGTTCAACCAATGATGGAGTAACATGGTCTCTGTCAAACAATGGTTTAGAGAATCAGTATATAAACAAAATATTTTTCAATTCTCAGGGACATATTTTCATTCTCGCTCACGGCATCTTTCGTTCCACAAACAATGGCAATACCTGGATTCAGATTAATAATGGTTTACCATCTAATCAAATTTTTAATGATATGATTATTGATTCTAATGGTGAGCTATTAACCAAAGGAGTGGGCGGAGTAATGTTTCGCTCAACCAATAATGGGGATAATTGGATTCAAATCAACATAGGTTATATATCCTCTATTGCAATAAGTCCGACAGGAGAATTATTTGCAGGAGGTCTTGGTCAGATTTATCGCTCAAGTGATAGTGGGAATTCCTGGTCATCAAACAGTAATGGTATTAATCCATCAGTTTATATCATGTCAATTAGTTCTGATTCAAATGGAATTCTTTATGGAAGTGCAACTTCCGGTGAATCAGATGGAACGCTTTATCGTTCTACAGATAATGGCAGTAGCTGGACAGCAATAAATAATGGTTTTCCACTATTTGTATATTCCGATAAAATTGTTATCAATAAAAATAACTCATTGTTTGTTCCGATTTTTCTTTCGGGAGAAGTAGGATTTGTTTATCGCTCAACTGATAATGGGAACAATTGGTTAGCAACACCAATGCAAACTTCTCTCAGTGACTGGAGCGATAATT
>CAZLJI010000503.1:0-2490 GCA_964559565.1 uncultured Ignavibacteriaceae bacterium
ATGTTCATTCGGTCCGAAAGATGTTCTTCGTGAATGACAGGGTGCACAAGCTTCGATATATTGTTTGGAAGTTGTTCCGCTTGTCTTCAAAACTAAGCCCATATTCCCATCGTAATCTCGCGAACCTTCAGGAAGTTTTGCCCAATCGAGATGCTCAGAACCAGGACCGTGACAAGCTTCGCAGTTCACATTAATATCTGACCAGGTTGTCTTGAATGAATCTTTCTCCAAATCATAATTCTTCTGAAGATTTGTTGAATGACACTCTGCGCACATCCCATTCCAGTTCTGTGATTGGTTTGTCCAGTAAATCCAGTTATCAGGTTTTAATTCTTCGGCTTGATAAACCATTCCAGCCATATCAAACCAGCGATTTTTTTCTGAATCCCATGCAATCGGCAGACATTGATATCTTCCTCTCTCAAATGGAATTAAATATTGTTGAAGTGGTCGTACGCCGAAAGTATGAGTAATCTCAAACTCACTCATCTTTCCGTTAACACCTTCAGTATAAACTAAAAACTTTCCATCACGTTTATAGAATTTGTGCTTTGTAGCTCTGAATTCAACTTCTACATCATTAAAATCACCAAGCACTGTTGAATCATTTGCAATCATCATTGCTTTGTCGTGATCAGATCTTTTCCATAACTCATATTCTCTTTGATGGCAGTTGATACATTCTTTGCCGCCAACGAATGTTGCTTTCCTTTCTGTTTGATAATATGAAGGTTTATGAATTAGAAGTGATAATGGGATCATCAGCACGATAATTCCTGTTGCTATAATTCCAATTATTTTCCAATTACTCATCATAAATTTCAAACGTAAGCTGCTTGATCTTTACTGAACCGATTTCTACTCATCTTTGTTCCAATATCAACCATTACTTTTCCATTCTGAATAACGACAGGGAAGTAGTCTAAAGCTGATGGAGCCGGTGGATTCTGAACATTTCCGTTAATCTCAAACGCTGAAGCATGACAAGGACAGATAAATCTTTTTTTATCTTCTTCATAATTAATTGAGCAACCGAGATGTGTGCATCTTAAAGACAAAGCCAGAAATCCTCCGTCATCTAATCTTACAAGATAAAATCTTCCGCCCCTGAAAACTGTAACTGATTTTTTTTGAAATGAATTTATATTACCTGCATCAAAAAGTTGCTTCGGTTTTTGATTTTCATCTTCACTTTTACCTGAGAATAAAAATCCGAAGAACACCGCAGTAAATTCAACTAGAGCAACTATTCCTAATCCTTTCCAGAGTTTATTCAAAAATTCTCGTCTGCTTTGGACAGGATCTTTTGGTAGAATTATTGCTTCAAGCTGTTCCTGCTTTAATTTCTTTTTGTCTTTTTTAGATTTCATCGATTACAAGTTTCATGGGAAAGTTAATTCCATATCTACACCACGGAAAAAGATTCCAACGATAGTCAGAATTACAAATGCTGTGGTTATAAAAACGAACATTGTCTGAACTAATTCAAGATATGATAAGCTGAACTTACTCGTAACATATTTATAGAAGGCCCAAAGTATCAACAATACAATTATGAGAGGAATAATACCATTACTGATGAACGGGTTTAACCACGGCAGAAGAGTTTCAAAATCCGGCAGGTATTCATTAACGATTATGAGTAATAAAGTTATTATTGAAGCGCTGATTGCAGAAAACTTTGCTGCTTGCTTCGCTTTATCCGAATGAAACCATAATCCACTCGGTTCTTCTTTTAAATTCATAAATGGCAACGCTGCAAGAATTAGTATGATCGCAGATGGAATTAAAAATGCTGCAACAAAAGGATGAAAGTGCATCAGCAATTCCTGGATACCTGCAAAATACCACGGAGCTTTTGTTGGATTAAGACTGAAGTCAGGATTTGCTTTAGCGAGCAAAGGTGCACTGAGAAACACGGAAAACACGAGCACGACAGCAATCAAAGCTAAAGCAACAATGAATTCACGGTAGACTAAATTCGGATATGTTGGGACTATCTCTTTATTCTCATTCGAGTTTGGTAAAAAGATTCCGCCTGCTTTCCTCACTCTCCAGAAATGATAAGCCATCAGTAAAAGAATTAATATCGGAAGCACTGCTGTATGTAAATTGTAAAATATTAATAGTGTGTTGGCATTAACTTCATTTCCGCCTAATATAAATTCTCTGAAGCTATTTCCAATTATTGGAATATACTCTAATAAACTAGTTCCCACAGTTACAGCCCAGTAAGCCAGTTGATCCCAAGGAAGAAGATAGCCCGTAAAGTTTGAAAAAATTATTAGCACGAATAGCAGCAAGCCAATCAACCAATTAATTTTTCTTGAAGCTTGAAATCCGCCTGTAAAAAAAACTCTGAGAAGATGCAGAAACGTAATAACAACCAGAAACACTCCACACCAGTGATGGATGTTTCTGATCAGTTGTCCGAATAGAACATTATTTTGTAAAAGTTTAATTGAGTCGTAAGCTTTTTGTGGGAATGGC
>CAZLJI010000504.1:0-1256 GCA_964559565.1 uncultured Ignavibacteriaceae bacterium
ATTCAGATTCATAAATCTATCCGATTCAAGCTCAAACATTTTTTCTAGATAATCTACGTTGCCTGTCATATGGTAAATTGTTCTATCGAGTGAAGTATTTGCATTAGCACCAGCACCAGTCATTTTTAATACTTCGTTGTACCTCTCTCTCGGATATTTATCAGTACCTCTGAACATCATATGTTCAAAGAAATGAGCAAAACCTGTTACACCGGGTTCAACTTCATTTCTGGACCCTACACGAACAACAATATAGAAAGCAGCCAAACCAGGACTATCGAAAGGAACTGTAACAACATTCAGCCCGTTTGCTAGCTTATGCTGATGAATTGGATAGGGCAGGATTTTTTGATCTCCAGCGTTGACCGTAGTCAACAAGATTGAAAAAAATCCTAATAACAAAAATGGATTTAATTTACACACTTTTAACTCCCTCTTTATTTTGGAATTAATGATTTGATTTTTTGACGTGTGAATTTAAGCCAATAAAATCGCCTTGCCAAGAGAAAAAGGAGGTTAAAACCCAATATTTGATGAGCGGTAGTTAAGATTTATCTATACTATTTTTTATGAATTCTAATGATAATTAATGTTTCTATTTTTCAATATCCTTCTATATTTTAATCAAGGTTCAGTGTCAAAATTATTAGTATGGAATATCGATTCACTTTCGCGATTCGATATTTCTGAACAAACTATCTTACAGGAAACAAAATGCAAAAACTGTTACTAATTTTCTCCATAGTGTTATTAACGAGCACTTCATTCTTCTCACAGAACTGGCCAACAATTGGCGGCAGTAATCAAAGAAATGGGCTGAGCGAGATAATTGGACCCGATAGTGTAATTACTCCTGCCTGGTCAGTGAACTCCAGTCAAACTGTAATTGGTAATTCTGTTTTCACTAATGGCGATAAATTTGTAACTGCCAGAGCAATTTTCTCTCCGTACACTTCTAAAATCGAATGTCGTAGTCTGATTGATGGAAGTTTAATTTGGGAGAAAGCCGTTTACGCTTCATCAATTATGTATGCTGTTGGATTTACTGAGGATGCAGTTTATACACACGACTATTCAAACGATTCATTGTATGCCCTGTCACCTGCTGATGGTTCAGTTAAATGGGCAGTGAGTGAGTATATGTTTGGTGGAAACTCAGGAATTTTATTTGCTTGTAATGGTGATCCAATCGTTCGTGGAAAGAGATTGGATAAAAATTCTGGACAGACTATCTGGTCTTACAATTACATTGTGCC
>CAZLJI010000504.1:1266-2184 GCA_964559565.1 uncultured Ignavibacteriaceae bacterium
TAATGCAGGTTATGCAGCAACCAGCAGTACTTTCTATCATTATAAAGGTACGATCAATACACCAAAAACATTATTTGCACTTGATATCGAAACCGGTCAATTTAAATACGAAACTAGCGAATTGTCTGGAGATGGCGATCAGGAATGGCCAATTACAATTGGCAATGATGGGACAATTTATTTAAAACGTGACGGTGGAAAATTATACGCATTTGAAGATACCGGTACAGAACTTCGAATTAAATGGGAATACACACCAAGCGCAACAGAAATGCCCGGTTATTTTGGTTCCGCGGCTAACGGCAATTTATATATCATCGATAATGACACGGTAAAACTTCTCAACTCTAATGATGGAACTGTATTGAATAAATCTTCAGTATCAGTTGATGCTTCTTCTTATCCAACAATTTCAGTTGACGGAGAAGGAAAGGTTTTTGTAAATAACAATTCAAATAAAATGTTTTGCTTTAGTGCAGATTTGCAGACTGTAATCTGGGAACTAGCAGTTCCGAATTTAACTTACTGTGGACCTGCTCTTGCTAAAAATGGAATTCTCGTAATTACGGGAGGCGGATTCAACATAAAAGCTTATAAACCTAATAAGCAGTTCAAACCAGTTGTGGATTTCAAAGCTGATACAACTCATATTGTTACTGGAGGTAATATTTCTTTCTTTGATCAATCATCATTTCAACCATCCGTCTGGCAATGGAACTTTCCGGGAGGATTTCCATCATCCTCAACAGATCAAAATCCAATTGATATTATATACAACTCTCCCGGCATTTACGAAGTATCATTAATTGCTTCAAATGCTCTGGGAGGCGATAGTTTGATTAAGTCTTGTTACATTGAAGTAGATGAAGCAGTCTATGTTGAAAATGATCCTGGACATCTTTATGAATTCGAAGTATT
>CAZLJI010000504.1:2194-2489 GCA_964559565.1 uncultured Ignavibacteriaceae bacterium
AATCCATCTACCAAAATTCAGTATACAGTTAGCAACAGGCAATTTGTAACTTTAAAAGTATATGATGTTCTTGGAAATGAAGTAACAAGTTTAGTTAATGATGAAATTCCTGCCGGAAGTCACGAAGTAGAATTTGACGCTTCAGGTCTGACGAGTGGAATATACTTTTACAAAGTAACAACAGAGAATCTCGTTCAAACAAGAAAGATGATACTGTTGAAATAATCTAAACTTATATTATATTTTAGATATGAGAAATTTTGAAGTAACCCTGACATACAGAGGATTGATGATA
>CAZLJI010000505.1:0-2487 GCA_964559565.1 uncultured Ignavibacteriaceae bacterium
ACCTGAACCTTGTCCTGAACTTGATTCACGGATTGTTTCTCCATAGGAGTCCTTTGGACAGGTTCTTATTTCATTATCGATCAAGTATTAAGATTCCGAAACAAGCCTGCCTGTCGGCAGACAGGTTCGGAATGAACTTACTTTCCTGCGTGCACCTCAAGCATTCTCTCCGCTCTCGGTTTATACAGTGTGTGATACATTAAATCGAGATAAGCGTTAAGCTCCTTCATCTCAAGATTTGTTGTGTATCGCCAGAAACCGTAGATCTTTGCAAGCGAAAGAAGATTCTGCGAGTAAAGTTCCCAGTTAAAAGATTTATCCACGCGTGTAACTCCAGCATCGGAGATTTTCTTCCAGTAATTTTCTTCTTCTTTGCATCGCTTAAAAAAGTTAACCAGCTTTTCGGTTGTTTCGCTTCCGTTAATCGGGTCGATATGAAAACCGGAGACTTTATTCTCAATAATTTCAAGCGGTCCGCCGTATTGAGTTGCGAACGTCGGCAGCCCGGAACGCATAGCTTCAATTACAGTCAGTCCAAAACCTTCAAACAACGCCGGCTGGACAAAAACACCGCGCTTATCTGCAACCACCCTGTAAAACTCCGGTACACGCATCCTGTCGGCGTCGCCTTGTATCCATCTGATTTTATCATTCAGGTTATACTTATTGATGTATTCGTGCATCAGATGAATCTGCTCTTTTTCTTCAGAGTCGGTTGAGTGCTCTGCATTAATTTTTCCTGCAACGATAATAAGATTTGCAAGCGACTGAAGCTCCTCGCTTTCACCAAACCATTTTACAAGCGAAGTGAGGTTTTTAATTTTATCCAGTCTTGCCATAGAAAATATGGGCGGCAGACCGGGATTCTTCAGTTCTCCGACAATCCTATCCGAAGAATTTTTAAAAAGTTTCTGTGTAACTTCCTCAGTCATTTCCTTGATCCTGTTTTCTGATTGTGAATATGGAAAGAAAACTTCCGCATTAACACCGGGAGGAAGTATGTTGAACTTCGGATGAAAAATATTTATTCCTCCAGCTACACGATACAAACCCGGCATAGTAAAGTTCACATAAGATTCATACTGACCAATGCTGTCTTCGCGCCCCGCAATTTCCTGGTAAGTTGAAGTGATAATAAAATCAGCGGCGTTCATTGCGAGCAGGTCAGCCGTAAACTGAGTTGAGAAATTATACTGGCCTTCGAGTTCTTTCCAGTAGAGTCCGCTGTAAAGGTATTTACTTTTCTCAAGTGCGTGGGCAACGTTGCATTGCGTTACACCAAATCTTTTTGCAAGAATAGAGGCAACAAGATTTCCATCGGAGTAATTTCCAATCACAAGATCGGGTCGCGTTCCGAATTCAACCAGTAATTCTTTATACGAATCTTCCGCAAACTCTTCGAGGTATGGCCAGATTTCAAATCTAGAAATCCAGTTGTCGGTAATCTTTTTATTATGCTCACGGAAAGGAACGCGGAGTATCCGGACGTTTTTTGTACCGTGGACTTTTTCCATTCTCTGGTTGCATGATGTTCCGTTTGAGTTAGGAATTAACCTTGTGAGAATAATTATTTTTGGAGTGGTGTCGATACCCGCATCAAGCAAAGATTTATTTAATTTTTTTTCGAGCGCTTTAACCTGGTCAAGAATGTAAACAATCTGTCCTCCTGTATCTGGTTTTCCCAAAACATCTTCCTGCGCAAAGTAACCGTGCGGAGTAATTATCGCAACATTGAAGATCATCGGGATCCGTGAAAGAAAATTTTTCAGCACTTCGTGATCGGGTGAATGCAGAAGCGCATCAAGCTGTTCGAGACTCTCTTTTATTTTGCCGGCAGTATTTCCAAGTCCGGGTTCAAAGCCAAGTTCCTGTAGTTTGTGCCTGATGTTGCTGTACAGTTCTTCCGGTTCATATTCCGAAAGAAAACTGATGCCCTTGTTGATTGAAGAAATAAGTACTTCTATGTCTTTCATCCTGTCATTCAACACAAGCTGTTCACCATTATGCTTATGCACGAAAAGAAAATTAAAAAGTGCCTCGCTCATTTTTTCCGTGTTTGTAAACAGCTTGCTCGAGAGATACCTGTTCAGAAACTCAACACCTCTGCCGATACTTTTAGATTCACGTATGCTCGGGAATTGTTCATAGAATGCCTGGAAGTTCAGGGTAAGAAGATCGTTTGCGTGATGCGGATCTTTATATCTCTCTTTTGCTTTCAGATATTCGACGGTACCTATTCTTTCATAGCTGCAATCCTCAGTGTTGAACTGGTGATAGCTGGACGTTCCGATTTTCTCTCTCATCTCAAAGAAGAGAGCGCTTCCGACAGAAACTGATTCTGTAATTTTACTTACAACATCTCTTATTTCATCCAGATTTTTTCCGTTCTTCTTTTCCATCTTGTGTAGTATTTCAAGAAGGTCACCTTTGACAAGAAGTTTTCTTTCAGCTGATGCAACGTTTGTTAAGTATCTCCAGAAAACTTTT
>CAZLJI010000506.1:0-2483 GCA_964559565.1 uncultured Ignavibacteriaceae bacterium
GGTTTAGAAGTATCAGGCTTAATATAAAATGGTACGCTGAAAAAATTATTATCTTCAAATAATTCTCTGATGTTGTTTTTCGCATCAATACTAATTTGGAAAGTTTTGGCTCCACTACCGGATGAAGTACCATAAACCAAGTCGAAATTTTTCCATTCATCATAACTTAGTGAATCAACTTTCTGTGTGAAGATTGTCTGCCTTGAGTTATCATCATCTATTACTTCAACGATCACGTTAAAGCTGTCGGCTCTGCTTTCGCCTACATTATAAACATAAAACGAAAGTCCGATATCTTCACCAATCAACACACTATCATCGGTTGAAGAAACAACCTGGTAATTAATTGCGAGATCGGGAGACGGAATAAAATTTACACCGAACTCTTTTAAAACAGGCGACTCAAAATTTTCGTTAGAATTTAGTCTGGTTAAAAATTTAATCGATGGATAAGTGTTCGCATTAAGACTGCTTATATCAGCTATGTCTCCTGAAAAAGTCAAAGCATCAAGAGTGTCAATAGTGTTGTCACTTTTTATCCCAATAGGGAAATAATTTATTTCGGAACCTGTTGGCAGCGAATCAGATTTCGTTACACTGAGCCATTCAGCAGAGTTTTTGATGGCTGGAAATTCTATCCAGCCGTTTTGATTCGAAACCGTAATGGATGTTTCGATTTCTGCAGGACCCGAATATCTTTTCTTGAATGATTCAAGGACTGTTCCCTGCGGTGCACCTTTTTTACCGATCATACACCACGAATCTCTATAGAGAACGCTATCAACATAAAGGCTGCCAAGAGTTTCAATTGCCTGTCTAACAGGAGTTCCTTGGCTGAAACCAAGTACTGATTGCGCACCATCGGCACAAATCGTCATTGCTAATGATGTTCCTTCAGATAGTGAATTGATATAACTGATCAGCGAATCAGCCGGAGCAGGATCCCAAAATATAAAGTATCTGTAATCTGATGGTTCAAGGGTTAAAGAATCAATTACAGCAGTTGCGATTCCCCAATAAAAAGTATTTGGAAGTTTTTCATCGCCGTTAAGTTTTATAGAGCCAAACTCTCCATCATCAGAACCCGCCGAGTTAATGCTTAAAACATTTTCATAATTAGTTAATCTCCAATTACCTGTGGTTGAATCAAATGAGAGATTGCTGAACTGAACATCTGAATAATTAAATGAATGGTTGAAGTACCAACCGTAATCAAATCCTTTATTATAGAAAGAATATGGTTCAGACCAGCTCGCCTGAGGAAAGTTTAATCTTGCACGCCACCAATATCTTTTATCCAGTTGAATTGTAGTTACATTTAAGGATGTTCGTAACGTATCCATCGGTGTCACAATCTCAAGTGAATTTATAAAATCAGGATTGTCTGCAAAAGCAATTTCTATTGATGATACATTTTGATTTGCAAGAAGAACAGGGTTGAGGAAACGAAAATCAGTAATAGAAGAATTATAAAATCTTTCTGTCTCAATTGGTCTAACCGAAGTTGAGTAAACGTTAAAATTATAGAATGCAGAATTATCATCTTCGTAGATTTCATCAAATAAATTATCCTTGTCAACTTTGATCTGAAGATTATGTTCGCCAACAAGTCCGAGAACTGGGATATTAACAGTCAGATATTTTTTATAGAGAGGAACTGGAATTTTAAACTCACTCAGGAAGATTTGATTCCCCAGATAAAAATCATTGATAGTTAAAAGAACTGAATCTTGCGGCACTTTTCCAAAATTGACTATTTCAATTTTTACTTGAACAGAATCATCAGTATCAAGTGGAAAATTATTCTCTACGAAAAATGATTCACCAGTGATCGTAAAGTTTGGTTTTGGCGGAAGCTTAAATTCAAGTAGTGGATCTGCAAACAATATATTACACGAATTAAAAACTCTGTTAACATCACCTGTTCCATACTGATTTAGCAAATCAACCTTAGCTAAATAATGTGCTTCAGAAATAGCCTGCGATGAGTCCAACTGTAATTGTTCATAAAAAAGTTGAGGGAAATTAATCGAGGTAGAGACATATCCCCAGCTTGAGTTACCAAGGTAAGCAATTGCTTGTCCATCATTAGAAGCAGATACAAACAATTCCCCAAAAGCATCAACATCAGGTTCAGCAAATTTGCCGGTTGAGCAACCAAAATCTGAAATCAAAGATAATCGATCGTTGAAGGCAGGTTTTAAATCGGCAACTTCAGTGATTCCATTATCCCAGGTTTCTGTTCCGCTGTGACCGATATATGAAATGAACAAACCACTGCTGTCAATTGCATTATCAATTTGTTCGCGAGTGTACGGGCCAAAGTTTGTTGTAGGATTGATCGTTTTATAAAAATGTATTCCTTCTCCGCCGACAGGCGCAGGCTTCACAAAATTATTCAGCACGAAACTATTTGCAGATTTTAATAGCTCAAGCTGACTTGGATTGTTTGCATCGCCTCCACTGAAGAAAAGATACCGCTT
>CAZLJI010000507.1:0-2479 GCA_964559565.1 uncultured Ignavibacteriaceae bacterium
CCATCCAATTATATTGTAAAGTGTGTCATGAGGGACTTTGATAATTCCACCTGTTGGCCATTCATCGCCTGTATTATAAGTTCTGGCTCCTAAATGTTTCATCCAGTAGCCTTCAGTTGGTGTTGCTGTATTCACACTATAGTACCCATTGTTATATCCAAATACATTCGTACCAGGGTCCTTATACTGCCACCAGGTGTTTACATTCTGATCTACAGGATGCATGCCAGGAATAGATACCATATTCCATCCGCTGTTTACATTGACTGAAAATTGAAAAGTATTTGATGGTTGGACATAAGTTCCATAAACACTAAAGTTATCAAGCACCCACCACCAATCATACCCCGGTTGTACTGTTCTGACTCTTATTTTAACATTCGATTTACCCGCAGCTAATGCTGAAATGTTTATTGCTTCGTGAGAATTCCTTATATCGATACCAATCTGATCCCAAACTCCAACCCATGTTGAGCCGCCATTAGTGCTGACTTCAACATGTGCTTCATCCTGTCCATCCAGGATGTTCCAATCGTTATCGAATTCAATCATCACAACATCATAAATTGAAAAATCAAATAGCTGAGTTATTGCAGCCGTGGTATTCATAGTTGTACCGCTGCCGCATTCATCTGAATCAGCAGCGAGCAATCCACCGGAGGATGCTGCAGGAAGAGTGTATGCATTAGGATAAGGCGGAGTTATTATTTCCCAAACGCAGGTTCCACCATTATTTGTGATTGTCCAATTTCCAAGACCTGATTCAAACTTGTCAATAAATAATGTATCTGTTACCAGATTTGGATCTGTCACAGTTATATAATCGACCTTTGTTTCAAAATCAAAATTAGTTCCATCAGAAACAGTGAGCTTAACAGAAAATATTCCGAAGTCTGAATATATCCAGGTTGGATTCTGGTTGGTCGCATCTGTTATCCCATCATTATTAAAATCCCATTGCCAGGATGTGATAGGATTTGGCTGTGAGATTGATAGATCGGTAAAATGAACTGTCAGCGGTGCTTCACCGTTTGTAACATCTGCCATAAAATCTGCAGCAATAGGTCCCTCAATATATCCTCTGTCTGCAAACACAGGAATTATTTGTGCAAGATGGCTTCCTCCATAAATTAATTGATCAGCAGCAATGAATGCATTAGCTGCATCCTGCTGTCCTGAAGTTCCATCTGTCATAGATAACGCTTCCAGAAAGTTTTTGTCCGTAGGAATTTTTCCAATGAGATCAGAAATAGACATCAGAGATGATGACCACATCTGACCATCAGTATGGATTGTACCAGTTAAGCCTTCAGGATAGTGAGCAGTGTAATTCGTAATTCTTCCAGCCCAGAATGGATTGTGTCCATCCCAAATAAAAACCCAGTTATATGCCGGATAAACCGGAGTCCAGAAACCTGTACTTCTGATATAAGAAGTTGCCCAGTAGTCACAGCTTCCTTCGCTGAGTCCTTCCACCTGAGAAAGTCCGCCATCTGTTATCCAGTCATGCAATCCATGACAAAGTTCGTGAAGAACAACACCAAGATCCTCGGCATCATCGACACCTCCGTCTCCATAAGCTATGCTTCCTGTTGAAGTAATATAGTGTGAATTATCTGAACCACTTAAACCATGAGGATCAAAACGTACTCCACCAACATATTGGTATGGGGTTAAATTAAAACCAAGCGAATTGTTAACCCAACGCATTGAATTATCGATATGAAAGTAAGTGTTAACTGCTTCAAAATTGTCATTAAGCCTTGTGAAGTAAAAAGTGCTTGTTGCACTCGTGTGCAATCCAGTATAAGGAGATTCAAAATCTCTTATTTCTGCCCAGGGACCTTTTAAAGTATAAACACTACCGTCAAATGTTATGTCTTTTAAAGTTCTCAATACACGATGAGCAGTAAGCGAATCTGAATCAGCATCATTGTTATCTAAAAATCCAGTTGTTCCGTATGTTGTTTTTGCATGAGTGATCGGGTCAGGATCAAAAACATAACCGCTGCCATCAACTAGGAATAAATTATTACCAGGTTTGAAGTAGCAGGCTTTGTCCTCAACTCTGAAAATTTCACCAGTCTGTGCATCAACCATAATCTGCCATTCTCCAAAGAGTTCTTCAGCTGGTACGATAGTAATTACCTGTGCCAGTCTAAATATTCCATTATTATAATAAACTGCTGTTTCACTTTTTTCAAAATTAATTCTTCCTCTTAAACCCAAATAGTCTTTCGCTAAAATCATAGCCTGTTCAGAGCTTATGTTAATTGTTTGAAGATCGGATTCTTCCTTTGATCCATATTCCAATTTGCATCCATTAGTAATAAAAACTACTCGATTATTTCTGCTGATCGTAACGTTAATGCGTGCATTGATTACCGGGAAACCGCCTTTATATTGATTAAACCTTACATGATATCCGCCTGGTGTTTCCCTAGTGCTTGCATATTTAAGTTCTGATAAATCTGAACTA
>CAZLJI010000508.1:0-2478 GCA_964559565.1 uncultured Ignavibacteriaceae bacterium
ACAGATTAAGAAAGGAGGATCTTGTTGAAAGATATAGTTCCAACGATGATAGACGACTTTCACTTGCGCGAATACCGAAAAAAGGGATCTACCATATCTCAAAGATCAATCCTGAAGTGGATAAATTTATTTTGGAATATTCTTCCACACTGAGTAAAACAGAAAAAGAAATGCTTTCAAGCATCTGCGAGAAATTGTATGCTAACGAAATAAAATGATACGTCTCACTTCGGCTTAATCATATTCTCTGGTTTTAGCAATTCATCAAGCTCTTCTTTTGATAAAAGTTTTTTGTCAAGAACTAATTCATAAACACCTCTGTTCGTTTCCAGCGCTTCCTTGGCAAGCTTCGTTGACGTTTCATATCCTAAAACAGGATTGAGTGCGGTTACAAGTCCAATGCTGTTCTCAACGAGACTTCTGCATCTCTCTTCATTTGCTGTAATGCCGTCAATACATTTTTGTTTGAGGGTGATCATTCCATTCTTCAGCATTTCAATTGATTCAAAAAGACTTTCTACAATTACCGGCTCAAATACATTCAACTGAAGCTGACCCGCTTCTGCTGCAAGCGTAACCGTCAAATCATTTCCAATCACTTTGAATGCAATCTGATTTACAACTTCAGGAATTACAGGATTTACTTTTCCAGGCATTATTGACGAACCGGGCTGCATCGGCGGAAGATTGATTTCATTTATTCCCGTTCGCGGTCCGGAAGAAAGCAATCGAAGATCATTGCAAATTTTTGAAAGCTTTACGGCAAGTCTTTTTACAGCAGAAGAATACATAACAAAAGCTCCGGTGTCCTGTGTTGCTTCAACTAAATTATGCGCGAGGACAATTTCCATTTTTGTTATGTCCCGTAAATGAGCAACAACTTTTTTGCTGTAATCCGGATGAGAGTTTATACCTGTCCCTATTGCAGTAGCACCCATATTAACTTCAAGAAATAGTTTTACGTTCTGTTCAAGGCGTTGGACTTCCTCACCGAGCGTCACGGCGTAAGCTTCAAACTCCTGCCCCATGGTCATCGGAACAGCATCCTGCAATTGTGTTCTTCCCATTTTGATTATATGAGAAAATTCTTCTGCTTTACTATGGAATGACCGAATTAATTCCGTCAGTACTTCAATTAGCGTTTGATTGGCGATGATTAATGCAATCTTTACGGATGTCGGATAGGCATCATTAGTTGACTGCGAAAGATTAACGTGATTATTAGGATGACAAAACTGGTATTCACCTTTTTCGTAGCCAAGAATTTCAAGAGCACGGTTTGCAATCACTTCGTTAGCGTTCATATTAGTCGAAGTTCCTGCGCCTCCCTGAATCATATCAACCACAAAGTGAGTGTGAAGCTTTCCATTAATTATTTCTGTGCAGGCTTGAACAATCGCATCGCAGATTTCTTTTGAAAGAAGTCCGAGCTCGTAATTAGCTTTTGCGGCAGCCATTTTAACCATTGCCAATGCCTGAATTATAACAGGATGAAAATTCAAAGTAACCCCGCTGATGCTGAAGTTTTCGATTGCGCGTAAAGTCTGAACTCCATAATAAAATTCGTGCGGAACATCCCTATCTCCAAGCAAGTCGTGTTCGGTCCTCGTTCTTCCTGACTGGTACTGTGCTGCGAGATTAACAACTTTAGTATTCGCTGAACTAATTCTTCGAGAAATTACTCTTGCGATTTTGGAAAGAATATCGAGTGCAACATTGCTATGTTCAGCTAAAAGCTCTTTAAATTTTTCACGTGACAAAGCAAGTGTTGTTGTATCAGAGGTTGTTCTTGCAGAAGTTGAATGAGGTGAATCATCCATCAAAGCACCTTCACCTAGAAAATCGTGCTTGCCAAAAACTGAAAGCCGTTTTTCATTTCCATACGGTGTGCGTTTGATTAATTCTACTTCTCCTTCCACAATTACATATAGATTCTGTCTGATATTATTCTGATTGAAAATCATAGTACCTTTTCTATGTTTTTCAACTTTGATTTTATCAATAACCATATTGAGCTGCGATTCATTCAAACCTTTAAAGAGTTCGATTCGCTTTAGAAAATTTTTTATTTCTGATTTTTCCATTGTTTGACCCGATTAAAAATTTTTAGAAAAAACAAACCCAATTTCACAAAGAAATTGGGCTCGAAAAGTTTAGATTAAATAGAAATTAGTTTTTATTTTTTTCTGCAATCAAATTCAAGGCACTGCCTGCTTTAAACCAACCAATTTGTGCTTCATTCATCGTATGGTTAAGCATTATTTCATCTTTGCTTCCATCAGAATGTTTAACGATCATTTTCAAATGATTACCTGGTTCTAGCTGAGTGACGATTAAATCAACTTTGTCGTCTTCTTTTATTTTATCATAATCCTTTGGATTAGCAAAGGTCAATGGCAGCATTCCCTGTTTCTTCAGATTTGTTTCGTGAATTCTTGCGAAACTTTTAACAATTATTGCTGTACCTCCAAGAAATCT
>CAZLJI010000509.1:0-2467 GCA_964559565.1 uncultured Ignavibacteriaceae bacterium
TCGGGAGAAGGTTCTTTAGTTTTTTTACCACGCACAAAATATTTTTCAACCATAACAAAAAGAGATGGAATGATGTAAATTGCGAGAGATGTTGCAATCAGAAGTCCGGCGAACACGGCAAGTCCCATTACTTTTCTGGCTTCAGCTCCTGCACCTGAAGCTCTGACGAGAGGAAGAACACCAAGTATAAAAGCGAATGAAGTCATCAGGATTGGACGGAGACGAAGTTTAGCTGCATCGAGTGCAGCGGCTGCAACCTCCATCCCTTGTTCTTTTTTCATCTTTGCAAACTCTACAATCAGGATTGCATTTTTTGCCGCGAGTCCGATGAGAGTTACAAAACCAATCTGGGCAAATACGTTGTTTACATAGCTGTCGCTGAAAAATCTCGCAATCCACAATCCTGCCATTGCACCAAAAACTGCGAATGGAACTCCGAGTAGTACGCTCAATGGTAATGACCAGCTTTCATACTGAGCAGAAAGTATCAGGAATACAAATAGCAATGCGAAGATAAATACTGTTGCACCTGTTCCTGCTGCTTTAACTTCCTGGTAAGACATATTTGCCCAGTCATATCCCCAGCCTTGCGGAAGCACTTGGTCTGCAACTTCTTTGAGTGCATTGATCGCATCTGTGGATGTATAACCGGGTGCCGGAACCCCAGTCAATTCAGCAGCACGGAAAAGATTGAAGCGGTTTGTATACTCGGGACCTCTGGTTGATTCCATATGAACGAGTGTGTTGAGAGGCACCATACTGCCCTGGTTATTTCTTACAAAATATTGACTAAGATCCCAGGTTTCATTACGATACTCGCCCTCGGCTGATAGGTACACTTTATACACTCTGCCAAATCTATTGAAGTCATTTATATAATTTGCACCAAGCAGTGATCCAAGCGTTGTATTTACATCCGCTATTGTAACTCCCTGCTTTAAAACTTTATCACGATTAACAGAAGCCATAACTTGTGGAACTGTTGCTCTATAAAACGTAGCAATATTCCCAATCTCCGGTCTTTTCTTTGCTTCAGTTATGAATCTTTGGACTTCATTACTAAGATCTACAGGAGTATTTCCGCTTTTATCCTGAAGTAAAAATGTAAAACCGGCGCCTGTGCCTAAACCCTGAATAGCTGGTGGTCCGAACACATAAATAAAAGCTTCAGGAATTTCTTGTGCAAATCTTTTGTTTAAAGCTTGTATAGTTTCAAATGATCTTTGAGGCGATTCCGTCCTTTCATCCCAAGGTTTCATTGAAATGAAGAACCCGCCGACGTTTGGACTTACAACCTGGGTAATAATGCTGTACCCTGAGATTGTTGTGTAGTTATCAATACCGGGAGTTTCAGCCAGAATTTGTTCAACTTTTTTACAAACTAAATCAGTCCTTTGAAGTGAGATTGCGTCAGGCAATTGAAAATTTATAAGGAAGTAGCCATTATCTTCCTCCGGAACAAATCCTCCGGGAACAGCTTTAAATAAAAGTAGAGTAAGAACTAAAATAATCGCTATAAATATCACGCTCCTAGAAATTTTTCTGACCAGTATGCTTGTTAATGAAAGATAGCTGCCGGTGAACTTATCAAACTTTTTATTGAACCACTTATAAAATTTATCCAATGGAGATTTTTTGCCTCCCGCTGGCTTTAAAAGCATTGCAGCTAAGGCAGGACTCAGTGTCAGTGCATTGAAAGCGGAAAACAAAACTGAGATAGCAATTGTAATTGCAAACTGCTGATACAACATTCCAGTAATTCCACCCATGAATGCAACAGGAACAAACACTGCGGCAAGTATGAGTGCAATAGCAACAACCGGTCCCGATACTTCTTTCATTGCCTGTACTGTCGCCTCTTTCGGTGTCATACCATGCTCTATGTGATGCATAACTGCTTCAACAACAACTATTGCATCGTCAACCACAATTCCGATTGCAAGCACCATTCCTAATAATGAAAGAGTGTTGATTGAAAAACCAAGCATCGGGAAAACGATGAATGTTGAAATCAATGAAACCGGAACCGTAAGCAGCGGAATCAATGTCGCACGCCAGTTCTGCAAAAAGATAAACACAACTAGAATAACAAGCAGTATTGCTTCAAATAAAGTATGGACAATTTCAGTTATGCCTTCTTCAATTGGAAGTGTAGTATCGAGTGAAATTTCATGAATCATTCCCGGCGGAAAATTTTTCGAGAGATCATTCATCGTCTCTTTTATTTTCTCTGCCACCTCAATCGCATTTGAACCGGGAAGCTGATAAACTGCGACTACTGCGGCAGGCTTACCATTGTTTCTTCCAATCATATTATAGAGAAGCGTTCCAAGTTCAATCCTTGCAATATCTTTCATTCGTAGTTGTGAACCATCCGGATTAGTTCGAACAATAATTTGCCCGAATTCTTCTTCGTTAAGAAGTCTTCCCTGTGTTCTTACTGTATATGTAAAATCTGTTCCTTCAG
>CAZLJI010000510.1:0-2465 GCA_964559565.1 uncultured Ignavibacteriaceae bacterium
AATAAACAAGTTCACCGCCGACTTTGAGCATCTTAACTGCTGAGACCAAAAGCTTATTCTGAATTTCACAAAGATTGTTTACCCGCTCAAGTGACCACCATTTACCTACTTCATTCTTTTTCTGAATGATACCAAGTCCGCTGCAAGGTGCATCAACCAGTATTTTGTCAAAGTAAGAATTATAATATTTACTTAAAATTTCTCCTCTTGAATTAAGCACGCCATAATTAAGAAAGTTCATTTTATCAAGGTTGAATACTAATGCTTTAATTCTATCGATCTCTAATTCATTAACGATTAATACTCCCTTATTATCCATCATTTCAGCAATCTGAGTTGTTTTAGAACCCGGTGCAGAGCACAGATCCAGAACTAAATCCTTTAATGATGGATTAAGAACTAGCGGCGGAAGCATTGATGTTAAAGCTTGCATATAATAAAAGCCAAATGCAATCTCAAGAGTGCTTCCGGCATAATCATAACCATCAATTAATTTAAGTGCATTTGATGGATAGGCAACAGCTTCGGTTTTTATTCCATAAGTTTCAAGTAAACGATTTGCCAGAGTATCCCGATTTATTTTTCGTTCATTAACCCGGATATATTTGACAGGATTCTCGTCAACAAAGTCACTGTAGTTTTTTGCAGCATCTTCTCCGAAGGTTGCAGTAAGGTATGAGTAAATTCTATCCGATACTTTTGAATCGGTGCTCATAACCTCGTCAGGTTTAGCTTCTTGAAAATTTCGTTTGAAACAGAAGTTAAATTTTTCCCGTTGTTGATCTTTTTCACATAATCTTTTTTTATTTCTTGCAGCAACTCATCCAGATATTGTTCATAATCTTCAACACATTTTTTAATGTTGCTGATTTCATTGGGGATTTTAATCTTATTTTTTCTATGCTGGCTGGCGTAAACGACATATTTTGCTTCAAATAAGTTAGTAAATGATAGAACAAAATCACCGGCAGCCGAAGAAACCTCGTACGAACCGAAAAATTCTTTCCCAAGCACCAATACCTTCTCCGGAACTTCAATCGTGGCTAAGTCCTTTGATATAATAAAATCTATGGGGAAACTTTTTAATCCAGAGAGGGACAGGTCCTTGCTTTTACTAAAGATGAAATCTTTTTCGCTCACTTTTCACTTAACTTGCTTATATAATTTTTTACAATCCTTTTCAAATCATCTTCGTCCTTGTACTTTTGAATTGTTATAAGTCGAGAATCACAACCGGTAATCATTGACGAGATATTCTGAACTTCAGAATTACATATCGCGAGGACTGGTAACCTCCTCTGAAAAATAGCATAAGAAATTTCAAAACCAACGCCAAGACTTGGACCCGAGATTTCCGCTATCATGATTTTGCTGCCATCAATCCATTTAAGATCGCGCTTGTAGGTCTGCTTATCAGTAAGTGGAATAGTGCTGCTAAACTTTCCGCTGAACTCAGAAAGGACAGTATGTCCTAAGCTTTCTATATAATCAATTGCTTTAGTGAAATACTTCTGGTAAGTAACATCACCCCTGATGGGTCCGGCACAGTAAATAATCATAATTAACTTCTCAAAATTTGTTCGTAATATTCCTCGTAAAGTGGAACTACTTTTGATTTATCAAATTTATTGACTGCTCTTTCTCTGGAATTTTCTGAAAAGAGTTTGTATTTCTTTTCATTGCTAAGCAATTCAAGTGCGTACTTTGCCATCCGGTCAACATCACCAATCTCAGCAATAAAACCTGTTTCATTATGCTTAACTAACTCAGGTAGTCCGCCGACGCTTGAGCTGATTACCGGTAAACCGCAAGCCATAGCTTCGAGCGCCGCAAGTCCGAAACTCTCCGACTGAGAGGGTATCAGAAAAAGATCGGAAGAGGACAAAATTTCCACCAACCCTTCTTGCTTGCCAAGGAATTTAACTGAGTCGCCCAATTCAAGCTGTCTTGTTAGTCGTTCACATTCGGATCTGTCCGGTCCATCGCCAACTAGAATTAATTTTGAAGGAATTTCTTTCTGAACCTTTTCAAAAATTCTTATTGTATCCGGAACTCGCTTCACCGGTCTGAAGTTAGAAGTATGCACTAGAATTATTTCACCTTTTGGTGCAATTGTTTTTCTAAAATCACAACTGCTTTCTGGTTTAAAGTGGTCTGTATCTACAAAATTTGGAATTACTTTTATGTCTGATTCAATAGAATAATTCGTTATCGTTTTTTCTTTTAGAAATCTAGAAACAGCAGTTACACCATCACTTTTTTCAATACTGAATTTTACTAGTGGAAGGAATGATGGTTCTAATCCAACTAATGTTATATCTGTGCCATGGAGAGTTGTGAAAATTTTTAAATCTCTATTTTTTTGCAGCATCTCTTTAGCGAGGTAAGCACTTGTAGCATGTGGAATAGCATAATGAACGTGAAGTAAATCAAGCTTCTCAAATTCAGCTACTTCAACCATTTTG
>CAZLJI010000511.1:0-2453 GCA_964559565.1 uncultured Ignavibacteriaceae bacterium
ATTAGCATAATCAAAATAACATGTTAAACCAGTTAAAGCGCTATTTGAGCATAAATCTTGATCCCCCTGCATTATTGGATCATCGCAAGATATTGGACAATCAGTATCAGTAGCATCAATTGAACCATCACAATCATTATCTAATCCATCAATGCAACTCCTTTCTGGGGATTCCGTCAAAGTGCAAGTACTACACATCGAAGTATCATAATAACAAGAGCCATCACAACCTAAAGTTCCGTCTGTGAATCCCATTCCTAAAGTTGTGCAAGTTTGCCCACCAAGTGAAAGATCATTATAATCACACTGTTCTGGTCCGTTAATAGAAGCATCTCCGCAAGATTCAGTAGCCATACAAATAGAATCATAACCCGAACAATCACTCAAACAAGATTGTGTTCCAGCGTAACCTTCAAGAGTAATGCAGCCGATAGTATCACCTAATTCACAAGATTCTGTTGGCTCAATCATTCCATTTCCACAAGTAGTACATGAACTTGTATCAAAAGAATTACAGTCAAGTGAGCAAGCAAGAGTTCCTCCATTAAATCCTTGGCTTAAGCAAGTTTGTCCGTTAAGATTTGCTCCGTCACAAGTTTCTGCTCCATTAATAAAACCATCTCCGCATGATTCTGATGCAACGCAAGTATTCCACCCATTACATTGTGCATTGCAAGTTTGTGTTCCTGCATATCCATTAATTGTACATGCTTGAACATTTCCATCGCACACTTCGCTCCCTTCTACAAGGGTATTTCCGCAAACAGGCGTAGGGCCACTAAAAGCAGCACTTGAAAAGTCCATAGAATCACTAGGACTGCAACCAAAGCCAGGAGGGCAAACACAATCTGCTGCAGTTACTTGATAACCTCCGTTTCTTTGAGCGCTTGGACATATCTCATATCCTCCAAATTGAGCACAAGGGCCGTCATAAGGGCTAGTTAAATACTGATCACACTCTGCATCATTATAAACATAAAGTCCAGTGCCATAATTTCCCATTGATGTACAACGCCAGCCATCACTAGTCCAATCCTGAACAGCAGGTTCATAATCACTAAAGAAAATATTACAAATAGCACTACAATCATTTCCATCAGGATTACATCCAGGAATTGGAGCAACACCTTGTTCTATTTCACAAGTTGAAGAACAACCATCTCCATTTATAAGATTACCATCATCACATTGTTCTTTAGGATCTGCAGTATAAGGCCATACATAAGGATTAAATGAGAGATCTAAATTGCCGTCTCCGCAAACACTTGGAACTGCTCCAGCAAAAAATGTACTTCCAAAATTAACGACAGATTCAACCTCATATAAGTCACAATATCCGGCCTGAGGGCATACACAATCATTAGCAGTTACAGCTCTGCCCATTCTATCGGCATCTGGGCAAACAATGGACCCAGAACCATAATCAAGGCAATTTCCATTACCAGCAGGAAGACCAAACGCGGATGAATAATAATCACATGTTGCGTCATCAGTAATTGTCGTAGAATAATCACCAGAACAACCACTGCCCTGGTAATCCCAATAAGAAGAAGAATAAGTTGGTTGAAGAATATCATTACATGAGTCACTACATATTCCGGCTTCAGGATCACACCCCGCAATAATTGCATTTCCAGTTATGCCTTCACCGCCAAAAAGATTTTTAAAAAAATCTCCAATCTTAGAAAAAAATCCATCAGATTCTGCAGCAGAAACAATTCCAACGAGCAAAATAGAAATTACTAAAATAGAACTAATTGCTAAAAGTTTTTTTGAGTTTCTGTCTAACACCATCTTTTCACTTGAAAAGGATTACACTCTGCCCTTTATAAATATTTCTGGATTTAAGTAGTAAAAAATTATACCTGCAGTTCGTGTGGAAAATTTAAAAAAATAAAACAATTCACGACGATAAATTATGAAACCAGTTTGAAATTAATTAAATATTTTAAATTAAATGAAAATTAAAAACCCATAAAAAACAAAATTATTTCTTGCCTATTCCAGCGATTCTATCTGCCTCTGAAGAAATCAAAGTCCATTCTTCCATCAATCCAGGAGAGCATCCTTTCTTAACTTGTCCTAAGCCCGCACCCATTTTCTCAGCAATCTGCTTACAGGTACATCCTTTTGTATTCTGTAAATTAAATACTATGCTCTGATCATTCTTAGGACCAGATTCAAATGCACTTGTTAACATATTATTCTGAGAGTATTGATTTGGATTAAGAGGGATATTATCTGCAGTGCTTCCAAGACAAAGATCTATCGTACAATCATTTACTCCGTCATTATCGGCATCAATATCGTCTACAAAACCATTACAATTATCATCCAAGCCATTGCAAACTTCTGTTTGTTGTCCTTCAAATGGATTGCATGTTTGAGGTGCTCCAGAAACACAATTATCAATAGTGTGATAACATTCTCCAAGTCCGCATGTTGTTGTTCCT
>CAZLJI010000512.1:0-2451 GCA_964559565.1 uncultured Ignavibacteriaceae bacterium
CACAAGGAAATGATCTTGAAGGAGTTTTTTCCTTCGACAATAATACAGCAATTGCTGTTGGTGCAACTGGTACGATAATAAAGACCAGTGACGGCGGATATACTTGGGATATTAAAAATAGCGGAACTAAAATTTGGCTAAGAGATGTTTTCTTCATTGATAATCAAACAGGTTGGGTTGCAGGTGATGATGGATTAATCCTCAAATCTTCTGATGGTGGTGAATCCTGGATAACTCAGAATAATACACCAATTTACTCACTAAACTCAATTTATTTTGTTAATGCAAATATTGGTTTCGCTGTTGGTACATCCGGCAAGATATTAAAAACTACAGATGGAGGTTCAACCTGGGTACTTTCCAATTTTAGTTCAAATACTATGAGTTGTGTATACTTTATCGATGAAAATCATGGATGGATTTGTGGCTGGTTTGGTTCAATACTAAAAACCATAGATGGAGGGAACAATTGGACTCCAGTTTCTGCTAGTGCAATTGATCAATTTTACTCATTGAGTTTTGCTGATAACCTGAATGGGATTGCCGTTGGTTCCGGCAATATTGTTCGCACGACAGATGGTGGATTAAGTTGGACATTTATTCAAAATGCTCCGTTCAATTCCGTATGCATGCAAAGCAATGGTAAAGGTTGGGCAGTTGGAATGGGAAGAGCATATGGTTTTACAAGTGATGGAGGGCTGACATGGATATGTGAACCTGGTAACGGTGGATACAGGCATTTAGAATCAGTATCGGCTTCAGATGATTACTCTGTCTGGATGGTTGGTGAGTTCGGGAATATTTTTAAATCCACGAGTGGCTTGATGAACCTGGTACCTGTTTCAACTCTTTTAACAGATGAATTGAGAGATGTGTGCTTTATAGATAAAAATAATGGATGGATTGTCGGAGGCAGAGCGAATCCGTTTGATGTTCCAACCATCTTTAAAACAACAAATGGCGGTATTCATTGGATACCAATAGATCTTCTTTTTGATAATACGCTTTTTGGAGTTGATTTTATAAATGAAAATGTTGGTTGGGCTGTCGGTTGGGGTGTTGGTTCAAATGGAGTGATTTTAAAAACAATTAATGGTGGCTATGATTGGAGTACCACTCAATTTGGATCTGATCCATTGTACGATGTCTTCTTCATTAATGATCAAACAGGCTGGATTGCAGGTGAAGGTGGTACTATTCTTAAGACTACTGATACCGGGGAAAACTGGAATAATATATCAAGCGGATCAACAACCTTATCAGCAATTTACTTTATTAACGAAAATGTGGGCTGGGCGGTTGGACCTTTTGGAAAAATAATAAAGACAACTGATGGTGGAAATAGCTGGGAAACTCAAGTTAGCGGATTTAATATTTGGCTTGCTGATGTGTTATTCCTTAATGAAAACATTGGATGGATAGCTGCCGGTTCAGGATTATTATTAAAAACTACTGATGGAGGAACAACATGGCACGATCAATTAATTGCACCGACAACTATGTATGACTTTTACTCGGTTTATTTTCTTGATTCCAATAATGGATATGCATGTGGATCTTATGGGATACAGATGAATACCACCGATGGAGGTGTGTCGTGGATACAGGAAGAACCAGTTACTCATAGAAATCTGAATGCTGTTTACTTTCCAGATATAAGTGTTGGCTTTACTGCTGGAGAGGGTGGTCAAATTTTAAAATCAGGTCAAGATATAAATATTGGTTTTCGTTCACACAATAATCTTAATCTAAGTATAACGGATTTTAATACAACCGAAGATACAATTTTTGCATACTATCAAAAAGATTTTTTAGCTTCCTATCGGCTTGTTGAGGTTGAGCTGCATCTCGATACGATACTTCACACTTCCGACTCCGATCTTATAATAACTCTGACTCACTCAGAGATGACTGATACACTAGTAAGGAATCGAGGTAACGATGGTGATAATTTTATATCAACAAGATTACTTGATGCTTCGCTTAATCTTCTTGAATCAGGCAGTTGTCCGTTTACAGGTGATTTTAAACCAGAATCTCCACTAAATACTTTTGCAGGACTTGATCCGAATGGTGAATGGGTGCTCAGAATTTATGATGGTGCGGCAGAAAATACGGGAACATTTCAAGCTTGGGGTATTAAATTTTACTTTAAGAGCATAACTGGTTTTAAAGATATGCGTGATTTGCTTATCGATGATTTTATTCTTCATCAAAATTACCCGAATCCGTTTAATCCGGTAACAACAATTCGGTTTTCGATTCCGCAAGACGCAAGAGGTGAGAGAGAAGAGGTAACTCTAAAAGTTTATGATATTCTCGGAAGTGAGATAGTTACATTGGTTAACGAAGAAAAACCCGCAGGCACGTATGAAGTAACTTGGTATGCAGAAAATTTGCCAAGTGGAGTTTATTTCTATCAGTTGAGGGCGGGTTCATTCATTGAAACGA
>CAZLJI010000513.1:0-2450 GCA_964559565.1 uncultured Ignavibacteriaceae bacterium
GCCCGTAATTGAAGACGAAGACGATATACCACAAGAATTTGAAAAATTCTGGAATGAGGAACAGCAAAAAGCATTTGCAAAAAAACTATCTCGTAAACCATAAACCCGAAAGAATAGGAGTTATTATGACCAAGATGAACGTAAACAGCAGATTTAGCACCATGACCAACCCTCTTATCGCTGGATTGGCAAAAGAAACCAACATGACCCTTACTGAAAATGGTGCTCTCACCAACAAGTCTACTCTCAACAACTTGCTTGATTGGTTCGCTGCTGGTGGAGCATTGAGAATGCGTCAGGAATCCGATATCATCAACCTTTTCCAAAAGGCTTGGGGAGACGATCAGCTTTTAGCACTCAAAGTTTTGATGTATTTTCGTGACATTCGTGGTGGACAAGGAGAACGTAGAACTTTCCGTACTTGTTTGAAGTGGTTGGCTAACACCCATAAAGATGTAGTACTCCACAACCTTGAAAATATCCCATTCTTCGGACGTTGGGACGATCTTTATGCTTTTGAAGGAACTCCTGTCGAGGATGTTGCTCTCGATCTTATTTGTCGGCAACTTAAAACGGATGTTGAAGCAACGAATGAGGGAGATAGTGTATCTCTTGTTGCTAAGTGGATGAAGTCTGAAAATACTTCCAACAAGGAATCTGTTCGTCTTGCTCGCAAGACCCGTGAAGCTTTAGGTTGGAGTCCTCGTAAATATCGAAAAACTCTATCGGCTCTCCGAGCTTATATTGATGTTGTGGAAGTTAAAATGTGTGCTAAAGAATTCAACGACATCGATTTTCAAAAAGTTCCTTCCAAGGCATTGATGACTTATAAAAAGGCTTTCAAGAAGCATCAAGAAAATCGTTGGAAGTCCTATTTAGAAAAAGTAGAAAAAGGCGAAGCCAAGATTCAGGCTAAAGCTTTATATCCATACGAATTGTTAAAAGCAGTTTGGCATGAAATGGATGAAACGGCAATTAAAGCTCTTGATTTGCAGTGGAAGAACCAAATTGATTGGTTGGCAGATAATCCTCACAAAGGATTGGTATTGGCTGATTGTTCAGGTTCCATGACTTGTAATAATATGCTTCCATTGGCAGTAGCGGTTTCTTTGGCGATTTATTTCGCTGAAAGAAACGTAGGTCCATTCCAAAACACGTTCATGACCTTCTCCAACGATTGTCAATTACAGAGATTGGTTGGAAGCAATCTTAAAGAAAAGGCTCATAACCTTGCTTCTGACGAATGGTGTGGTTCTACAAATCTACAGTCAGCATTTGATGCTATTCTTTTAGCAGCAGTAAAGAATCATGTAAAAGAAGAAGATATGCCAAGTGTTCTCTATGTTATCTCTGATATGGAGTTTAATGATGCTTGTATTCAGTATGGTCGTCCAACAACCAATTTTGAAGCTGCAAAACAGAAATACGTTAAAGCTGGATACAAATTTCCTCGTATTGTGTTCTGGAACGTGAATGCAAGAAACGACCAGTTCCCAATCACCGAGGATGAAAATGGTGTCTGCTTGGTCAGCGGATGCTCTCCTTCCATTCTCAAATCTGTTTTGAGTGGAAAGGAATTCAATCCAATGGCAATTCTTGAGGAAACCATTGGACAAGAAAGATACAATAGAGTTACTCTCTAATTGTTGTCCCTAACGGTAAAGGAGCAGTCGTAAAAAACTGCTCTTTTTTTATTGACTCCACACCACTTTTAATATAAAGTGTTAATCAACGTTAGATAACAATAAAAACCAAATCAAATTATGAAAATTCGCTCAGGATTCGTTTCTAATTCAAGTTCAAGTTCATTTGTTTTTGTGGGATTCCCGAAGAATGAAATTGATATTAAACTGGTTGATTTAAAAACCCAAGTAACATCAAAACTTAGTCAACGTGAAATCAATAAATTTGCTTTGGAGTATTTCACGGAGGATGCCGATTATGATAATTTTTTGGAAGGGAGACATTTCTGAACAATTTTGGAAGGATATTCGTGATCATTATCTCCAGGAATTTGGCGATTATGATGCTCCTGATGGTTATACCGCTCGTTCAATTTTTGAAGATGGAGATTATCAAGCATATTGGGGAATTGATGTAGCTTATATTTCCGACAGTGGAGCCGATGAATTTTCAATCAAAGATATCATTTGTGCTGAAAAGAAAATTCGGAAAGACTATCCCAAAGTAACTCCAAAACTTCTTCTTGGTTCAAATTGTGAAGGATAAAACACCATGAATAAACTTAAACAAAAAATCGGCGTTATTATCAACCCGGTCTGTGGATTGAATTATGGACAGACCGTAGACATTTTTGAGGAATTTGATATTCCAGAAGAAGGTTATATTATTCAACCTCATGGAACCAAACATATACTTTCTGTTTTAAAAACCTCCGTCTATATTGACGATAGTATGGATTATTTTTTATATTGATTATTCTGTATGAG
>CAZLJI010000514.1:0-2435 GCA_964559565.1 uncultured Ignavibacteriaceae bacterium
CTTGTTGAAGTAATTAGTTCGTTACAGAGCCCTGCAGACCGCAGGGCTCTTAAATATTATTAGATAAATTTTATTCTTGTTAGGGTGCGACTGCAGATACTAATAAAAGATTCTTTGGATTATAAATCTAATGTTTGCTGCCGTTCTGAAATTAATCTATATCGTTAGAATGATCAGTCCTTTAAATGATAATTGACATTACGAAATACGATTTTAGCTTACACTCATTTTTAATCTTTTATTTTATAATGTGAGTTATCAAGAAATTGATATATAAGATTTTTTTTCTCAGGAAGTAATGCTTACAAGTCCTTGTAGATTTGAATGTATATAAAAGCGAATCGTAGACAATATTTTCACTACTAAAAATTGTAACTACAGATATTAAATAACAAACATTAATAATTTCCCAATAACTAAGGGTGTTTAAAATGAAAAATCATTTACTGCTAATTGTTCTTGTTCTGTCATTCAATTCATTCAACCTTGCGCAGTGGATATCTATGAATGGAAATTCATTGCCCGATTCAAAACCAATTGTCGAACTAATAAGTGATGACATCACAGGTACAATCATAAAAGTCCAACTTCAAGGAATTAGAATTAAAGAATTTAGTTCTGATGGTGTCGTTTATAATTCAATATCCATCGGTGAGGAAGCAGTAACCACAGAAGTTGGTTTTCCGGAAATACCACACATAGCGAAAATATTGGCAATACCCGATCAAGGTATCGTAAATGTTGAAGTTTTAGAAATGGAAGGAATAAAAACTCTAGAAGGAGTAAACCTCGCTCCAGTTAGAAAAAGCTGGTTAGAAGGTGAACCTGAATCTGAGTATATAAAGAATGCTGCAGCTTTCGAAACGGAAAAATTATATCCAGCAGAATATGTCAGTGTCGAAGAACCAGGGATTTTCAGGGACTTCAGAATTACGCGTGTTTCAATTTTTCCAATCAGGTATTCACCATCAAAAAAAGAAATTGAAATAGTATCTTCGATAACAATAAAGATAAAATATGGTGGAGGTTTAGGCATAAATCCTAAGTTGAGTTTGAAAAGACGAATATCTCCTTCCTTCGATAGGATTTACAAAAGTTGCATCTTTAATTACAAAGAAGTGCTGCAGCGAGAGTACAATGGTGATGTCACTGGTTATGATCATATGCTGTGCATTATGCCTGATTCATTCGTGACATCTTTTCAATCTTACGCTGATTGGAATCATAAAACCGGAACAAATATCCATGTTACAAAATTCAGTGATATAGGTGCTACAGGAACCAATCCCGTACCGATAAGAAATCATATCCTGGCAGCTTACACTACCTGGCTTGTTCCTCCTACGCATGTATTAATAATCGGTGATAATGGAGTTGCGCCGCATCAGGACATTACTATGGATGGATGGACATTTGCCTATGATGACTATTTTGTTGAATTAATCGGAAATGATTATTTCCCCGAAATGATGATTGGCAGATGGACAAATCAAGCGAGTGCAAAACTTAGAAACATTAGAAATAAATTAATGAATTATGAGAAAGCACCTTATCTTGTTGATCCGGACTGGTTCAGGAAGGGATTGGTTTGTTCAAATGATGCATATGCATCACAAATAGAGACGAAAAGGTTCACAGCTCAAAAAATGTTAGGCAGCGGAAATTTTATTTCAGTAGATTCAATGTATAACGGATATCCCTGTCCGGGAAATGTCACAACCATTTCTAATATGATTAATTCCGGAAGAGGCTGGTTAAATTACAGAGGCGAAGGATGGTACACTCAATGGTGGGCTGACTGTTTTCCTTTCAGTACTACTCAAGTTAATGCATTGAATAACGGTGCGAAATCAACATTCGTAACAAGCATTGGCTGTGGAGTCGCTAACTGGGTTGCTAATTCTAATAACAATTTTGGTGAAGCCTGGCTGGAAATCGGTGATGAAAATAATCCTAAAGGTGCGTGCGCTTTTATTGGACCGACATCAAATACTCACACAGCTTATAATAATCAGTTAGATAGAGGAATTTATATTGGGATGTTTGACGAAGGATTAGTCTCTCCGGGTGAAGCTTTGTTAAGAGGTAAGTTTTATATGTACGAAATCTTTGGTGGAGCAGATTATTTCGTTGGTTACCACTACAGGATTTACAACATTCTTGGTGATCCAAGTCTTCATATATGGAAAGATACTCCAAGAAACATTACTGTGAATTACACTGATACGGTTGGAGTTGGAAATAGTCAAGTGAGTCTATTAGTTACCGAATCTGGAACCGGTACACCTGTTGCCGACGCTTTAGTTTGCATATCTGGTCCAAATATATATTTGGTTGAAACAACTCTCGCAAATGGAACTGCAGTAATTACTTTATCAACTCAAACAACCGGTGATCTTAATTTTACAGTCAGTGGCGGAAGAACAGTTCCATTC
>CAZLJI010000515.1:0-2433 GCA_964559565.1 uncultured Ignavibacteriaceae bacterium
TTGTCAACGTTTTGTGATAAGGTTTTTGCCTGTGATGTATGTTCCAAATAAAAACTACTGAAAAAATGGTCAGAAAAGGGTTGCTTGAATTAAGAGCATACCCTTTTTTAAATAAGTTCAGTTTTTATTGCCATTGGAGATTTTCTGGTAAGAATTAGTTGGAGGACATAACATTATGATATAATATATAGTATTAATATCGTCACTGCACACATTACAATTGCTTTCCTAATAGCAATTTTAACATATTTCCCATCATTTTTTGCTTACCAACCTTTTCATTAAGAATACCAAGGTACAACATCACTACATTCTTTGGAGGCACTGTTTTCTTCTTTTTCTCAATAAGACGCATCGCTTCTTTTTTACAGGTGGTAACACACAAGCCACATCCAATACACCTGTCAAGGTCAATCACCGCCTTTTTATCTTCGACAAGGATAGCATCCATCTGACACCTTTTTACGCAGATTGAACATCCATTACATACCCCATTATTAACCTGAACATAAAAATTATGTGCAATTAGCTCTGCCGGTTTATCATATTTTTTAGCCGAAGTCAGCACACCACAGCAACATCCACAACATAAGCATATACAAAATGGTTGAAGTGAGTTACCCGGTTGCAAAACCAGACCTTCTCGTTCTGCCCGATCCATAATATCCAAACATTCATCCTTTGAAATGACCCTTGCCTGACCTCTGTCCAAATAAGCTGATGCACCGAAAGAAATACATACTTCAATATCATTAGTTTGCTTACATGCTTTTCCGAGCAAGGCTTCACCTTCTTTGCAAACACAATTGGCAACAGCTATAGTCTGGTTGCTTTCTCTAACAACTTTGCGCATATTATCGTATGTTGCAATATTGTACTCAGGAACAATAGCTTTCATATGTGGGCTTGCCCGTAACTGAGGCAAAGTGCTTCTAAAAAACTCATCATTAAAACCTTCATCAAAATACTGATGCATCATCCCCATGAATTCTTTAGTCAGATGCCCAAGCTGATACTCAAACATTCCAATTGCCAGCATCGCATTACTGTATTTGAAAGGTTCATTCTTTGACCGATTAATAGACCCGCTCAAATACATTTTATCCAGAACTTTGCGTAAGCCATTTAGCTCATACTCTTCATTAAACTTACGTTTCATCCTTTTTTGCACGATTCGCACAGAAGAATTACCAAGGCTTAGGCAAAGTGCCACTTTGGCCTCGAAGGGATCAAAAAGGTGCTGCAAAATTTTAAGTTCTACTCCTGATTCGGTTTTAGGAAAACCTATGGGTAGTTTGTCAAGATGTTCTTGTAATTGCCTGTAAAGATCATTACTATTCATGGTTAATACTTAAATATTATAAAACTTTTTTATATATGTTAATCCAAAGATAAAATTACAAAATTCACACTTGTCGACCACACAAAACCGGAATCGCAAATACATCACAAAAAGTAGGAGGAAATATTTTCACTCTTGAATGAGCAGGAATTTATAAATTATCCTTAATTTAGATTCATTTCCTCCTAAAATTCAAGGGTGCAAATGGATCTGCCAACCATATATTACTTCATTTGATTATCAACTTAGTTATAAATACCTCTCAGATGGCACTGATTGATGAAAACTGAATTGGTTTGATTATTACGAAAATAAAATATCAAATTAAAGCATAAACAGGATTTACCTTATGAAACTCAAAGAATCAATACTTCAAATCCTTTCTTCCGACAAAAAGGTAAAATCACAAGGACAACACGTCAAACACATTGCTTTGCATATCTGCAACCACAACAACAATCTTTTTTCTGTTGTGAATGAAATTGACCTCGATATTTTAAAGAAAAAGGTTAACCGGATTCTGGCTGCTGATGTCAAAAAAAAGAGAAATAATTTGTTTGTGAGGGTTGTCAATCTAAAGACAAACAAGTTTAGAAAGGGCGTTTACAGGTTAAAGCCTTCGCATTTTACAGTATCGAAACCCTTAATGAACTCACAGAAAAACAAAACAGAATAACCGAAAGACTAAAAGAAAATGAATACAAGAGTAGTGGTAACATCGGAAATAGACGGAGAGGAATTACGAGCAACAGTAAATGTAACACCTGAAGAAATTGAGAAATTCAACCAGATATTGAAGGAGAACCCGGGAATGGAAGAAGTGGAAGCATTGAAAAAGGCCAAAGGGATAAACCAGTAAAAGCCGAATATCCAATGTTAATGGATTTCCTTGATACCAAAGACAGTTCTGCAGATTAAAAGAATATGGAAACAGTTTATCCTCAAATCAAATCATGTTGTTGCAATTGTTTAAACATTTTCTGATTTAGATAAAATAAAAAAGCACCTACATTGCTGTAAGTGCCTTATTGTCATATAGTAGCGAGAGCCGGGCATGATCCGGCGACCTCATGATTATGAATCATAAATTG